>JBJMPB010000668.1:0-4241 GCA_045803455.1 Gemmatimonadales bacterium
AGGACGAGAGGACGAGAGGACGAGAGGACGGTAAGTGGAATACCTGACCGCCTACCGCCCGTAAGTTAGCTGTCCCGCGGCATAGCCCCGCCAGGGCCGCCAGCGCTCCGCTAGTCGGTGCAGCGCCTCCGTACTCCGCACGCCAACCGCGCGTTGGAGCTCGGGATCGGCGGCCCAAAACGCGTCGGGCCAGTGGAGCGCGCGCATCACGATCGCCATGGTACCGCGCGCATCCATCCCAGGGATCCGGGTCAGTGCTTCCAGCGTGGCTGGGACTTCGCTTCCCGGCTCCAGTCGCAGCACGCCATCGGCCATCACCTGCGCTAACGACGCCAGTGCCTCTGCCCGCCGGGCCGGAACGCCTAAGTGGGTCATGAACCGGCCGGCCTCTGCCACGCGGTAGGGAGTGAGTCCCAACCGATTTAGCGACTCGATCCCGGTGTCGAACGGCTCTCCCAACTCTTGAGTTATCCTGCCGAGCAGGTCGGTGCCCAGCAGCTCGCGGGCAGCGACCTCGAAGCCATCGAAAGCCCCAGGCAACCGAAGTCCCGGCCGTTGCGCGACGAGATCCGCGAGCCCCTCCTGTTCGAGGTGAGCGTCGATCAGGGCCGGCTCCGCGTCCAGATCCAGCAAGTGCCTGAGCCGCGCGAGCAGGGGCATCAGCGCAGGCAGCAGCGAGACCGAGAGGTCCACGTTGACTTCGGGTGCCTGCGGATCGGCCTCCACGAAGATCACTCCGCGACATCCCTCCAGCGCGACCGTTCTCCCGTATTGGGTGCCTTCCATCGCTCCAACACCTGGTGGAGTATCAGGGGCAATGCGATGGACCAGCGCCTCCCAAGCCAGCGGAGCGCGGTAACCCAGGGTCAAGCGGATCCAGTCGCCCGGCAGGTCCGGGGTGGGGCACGCGAGCTTCGGACGACGACGCTGCCGCAGCATGCTCGGACTCAACCGATAGCGCTCCTGAAACACGCTGTTGAACCGCCGGAGACTCTGGAACCCGCTGGCGAACGCCACCCGGGTCACCGGCAGATCGGTGTCGGTCAGCAGGCGCTTCGCCATCAGAAGTCGATGGGTCTGCGCCAGCTCCACCGGTGACACGCCCAACTCCCGCTCCATGGCTCGGCGGAGGTGTCGCTCACCTATGCCGAGCTCCTGCGCCAGCTCCGCCACGCTGCTGCCGTTGAGGGCACCCGCGGCGATGCGCATTGCCGCTGCCCGGGCCGACCGGGGCACCGCATCGCACACCGCCAGCCCCGGCGCGAGCTCCGGCCGGCAACGCAGGCAGGGCCGGTATCCCTCCTGCTCGGCGGCGGCCGCAGAGGGAAAGAACCTTCTCCGCTCAGGATAGGAGATCCGCGCGGGACATACCGGCCGGCAGTAGATCCCGGTGGTGCTGATGCCCACATAGAACACGCCGTCGAAGCGAGGGTCGCGCGATACGACGGCGCGGCTCCAGGCGTCGTGGTCGCGGGACGATCTGCCGGCAGCGATCGCTGACGCCGTCATCGTCGCAATGGGAACAGGGCCCGCAGGCGTTCTTCCCGCAGCGTGAGGCCGCCCCAGACCAGCACCCCGATATAGATCGGAAACAGAGTAGTGCTGAGCAGGGGGCTTCCCAGCCGCAACTGGGTCGCCACGGCACCGCCCAGGTATCCAGTGAGCAGGATCGCACCCAGAATCGACGTGCGCGGGACCACATAGAGGATCAGGCAGACCAGCAGGATCGTGCCAATCAACGGCACACTGGACTGGGGATAGCCCAGCCGAACCGTGGACTCCACCGCCGGAGGAATGGGAATCAGCTTGCCGACGCTGTCGACCAGCAGGAACAGGCTCGCGATCCCAGTCATAACCGCGCCGGCTCTGCGGTGGACCTTCGAACTCGGTAGGTTGGCATAGACCGAATGCGGCACCGGTCGGGGCTTCAAAATGGACTCCATGTGGCTGCCTCCAATTCAGGCGACGTCTGAGATCCTTCTACTTATACGTGCCGCTGACAACACCGTAGCATGCACCTCGCGAGTCATGCTGGCCGGTTTCGGACCTGGAATCCGGCTAGGGACCGCTCTTGACACTCGCCGTCCTCGCCGTATCCTGGGACTTCACCTCAGAAGCTATGAAATCCCGTGCGGCAGTTGCTGGTCGCCCATGCGCGGGGTGGAGCCAATCGCGAAACCGGCTGAGCAAGCTTTAGCTCCGTCGGTTTTTTATTGGTTCCAGCTCCGGGCTCCTAGCTCCCAGCTCCCGACTTCCTCAACCAGGAGGACCGATGTACGCGACTATCCGTCGTTACTCGACCAAGACCGCTGCCACCACCGACACGGTCGATCAGTTCGTGCGCCGTATCGAAAGCAATTTCCTCCCCCGAATTAGTGATATCCCAGGCTTCCGCAGCTACGGGGTGATGCGGACCAGCGATACCGAGATCCTATCCATTACCCTGTTCGAGGATCGCGAGGGATCGACCGAGGCCACCCGCAGGGCGGCGGAGTTCGTGAAGAATGACCCGTTCAAGGATCAGCTGAGCAAGCCGGAGGTGATCGAGGGCGATCTGTTGCTGCTGAAAGAGGCGGGGATGGGAGTTCGTTAATTTGAGGTAAGCGCGAGCAGGATGAGTCAGGTGACAGCGCTTTTTCACGGCTCATCCTGCACCACTTACCGCTTACTGACTAAGTCCTCAAACCTCTTGTCCCCTCGCAGCGGAGCCCAGCGGGGATCGTTTCGCAACAGGCCGACGCTGAGCTCGGAGGGCACCGAGAGTAGATACTTCAACTGGTCGATTGCCTCGGATTTCATCCCGACCGTCGCATAGATCAGGGCCAGCGCCGCCTGGATGTTGGCGCCACGGTACGCCTCCCGGCTCACCGGCAATAGCTTCACCGCGCTCTCACCTTCCCGCACCGCGTCCTCCTTACGTCCCTGGTTGGCATACACCATCCCCAGTCGGGCATGGAAGTTTGCTTCCTCCGGATGCGCCTTCACCTGGGACTCCAGGATGGTGCGTGCCGAGTCGAGGTAGGCCTGGTCCAGCGCAGCCCGAGGCCGAATGCGATACATGTCGGACTTGAGCAGGTACAGCCCGGCAGTGTCGGCGAACTCGGCGGTCGTCAGCGCCTCGATCCGGGGCTGCACGGTCGAATCGGCGATGAGCAGGAAGTTCGGCACCACAGCGAAGCTGGCAATCGCGCCGGTTCCCGCGGCCATCCGGCTCATCTCCACCAGCCCTGCGCCTTGTAAAGCCGCGCGAAGCGTCCGCTTCGCCGGCTCCAGGCTGTCCATTCCGATGAGGCATTGGAGCTTGAGCCAGCGGGGGAAGGACAGGTCGGGGGTGATCTCGATCGCCTTGTCGGCGGTGGCACAGGCCAAGTCGTACTTGCGAACCAGGCTGTACGTCTGCGCCAGGTTCCCGACGGCGTCGGCGGACCGCGGGTTCAACTGCGCAGCCTTCTCGAAGTCCGCGATCGAGCCCGCCCAGCGTCCCTGGCGCCGCTGAACCGCCGCGGAGGCCATGAACAGCTCTGCATTGTTAGGCTGTTTCTCTCGCGCCTGAGCCAGCTCCTGCAACGCCCGATCGAAGTCCAGCTTGCCCCAGTAGTAGTAGTACCCCATCGCCACATGGGGCTCGGGAAGATCGGGACGCAGCCGGAGTGCGCGGTCCGCCGCGGCTTTCGCCTCCGCCAGGGCGGCTTCGGTTCGATCGTAGAAAAACCAATATTCGCTGGAGCGCCCCTGAGACAACCGGGCCCAGGCCTGAGCGAAGTTCGGATCCAGATCGACCGCCCGCCGGAACATCTGAACCGAATTTCGAACGTCCTCTCGTCCCGGCCCGCGGTTGGCGTACTCGATGCCCCGCAGGTAAAAGTCGTAAGCCTTCGTGTCAGCCGTCGGCCGCTCGTTGATGGCCTGCTTCTCCGAGGGATCCAGCGCCAGGTTCATCGCACTGGTCACCTGCTCCGCGATGCTGGACTGCACCTGGAACACGTCGGCCAGCTCTGCGTCGTAGCGATTGGCCCAGAGGTGCCGGTCGTCCGCCACCCGGATGAGCTGAGGCGTGACCCGAACCTTGCTGCTGCCGTCGGGCGACTTCTCCCAGCGGACGCTGCCCTCCAGGATGTAGCCGACTCCGAGCTCCTGCCCGATGTGACGGATACTCTTGGTCGAGCCTTTATATGGATCGGTGCTGGTGCGGGAGACCACGCCGAGGTCGGAGACTCCGGCCAGGCGGCTGGTGATTTCCT
>JBJMPB010000671.1:0-5470 GCA_045803455.1 Gemmatimonadales bacterium
GACCGCGCGCAGCGTAGGGCAGAAGGCGTCATTGGTCGACGCGATCATCTTCTTGCTTCGCCGAGAGCCGACTTTGCTGCCACTGCGTACTACTCCGCCGGGGAAGGGAAGGATGACCCCATTCTGAGATGCCATGCTGTCGGCGGCATTCTCCGCTGCCTCGAGAGCGGCCGCAGCGCTGCGCGCGAGGATCAGGAAGTTGCCCCCGCCCACCCCTTTGATCATGCCGAATTTTTCCTGCACCAGGAATTCGCCTTCCATGACCGGGATACGCCAGAACCGCTGGCCGCCGATCACCTTGCTCCCCTGGAAACCGTCCCCGAAAAAGCGGAGGGCCGATCCCACACCAAGCCGATCGGGCGCGTCCGGGAGGCCGTCGTAGCAGGCGGTGGTAGGACAGGTCAGCACCGTTTGACCGATTCGCTCGATGAGCCGCTTTCCCAGGTCGTCCTTGCTCATGGTCATCAGCAGCACACTGGCGCCCGGGCGACCATCCGGAGTTCCCGAAGAAGACAGCTCCCGCTCGATTCCAGCCTCCACCTTGCACCCGATGACCGAAGTGGCAAAGCCGGTGAGCTTCAGCGCGGCAGCGCGAACCCAGCGCATGCTGCTGCCGGTGATGATGATCCGGGCCACGCGCATGGTGAAGGCCTCGGCAAAGGTGTCTTCTATCACCACCCCGCGGATCTTCATAGCGGCGCTACCCTACAGTGGAAGCGGATCATCTCGAAGGTCCTGCACCGGGTAGTTCGCAAAGGACACCGTAGAATACGACTCGAAGTATCCGCGCAGGTCGGGAAGGACGGTGTCGTCGTAACCAGGTGCGAAGCGAAGTCTCCGGCCGGTGGGAGCCCTCCGGAGCTGTCCTTCTTCCACGATCAGCATGCCGCTCTTGAGCACGTATCGGGGTGAGGCAAACATCCGGGCGATATCCGAATCCCGGCTATATACGGTGATATCGGCGTCGGCACCGACGCCAAGATGCCCTTTGTGCTTGAGTCCCAGCACGCGGGCTGGTCCGGCCCGGGTAATAATCGCGATCTCGTTCAGGGTGTACTCCCGCGAGAGACCGTCAGCCAGCGCGGATCCGGCCAAGAGCTTCGGATTGACCTGTTTCAGCCGTTCGTCCCGCACCGATTTGTCCATTAGCAGCTGAATCAGAGCAGGGTAGGAGAGGAACGAGCCCCCGTTGGGGTGGTCGGTCGAGAGAATGACTCGCCAGGGGTCTTGGCTTAGCAGGAACAGCTCGAGTCCGATTGCCCATTGCAATGCGCTGACCGCGGCCTTGTCCTTGTAGACCATGGGAACAATGCCGCAGCCCGTCTCCAGCTCGATGTCCAGGTTCACCCATTTGCGCCCGCTGCTCCGATGCAGCAGATACTCCACCGGCCCGTCCGCGGTGATCGTGGTCGCGGGTCCGAACATGACCTGCCCCACGTCGACGCTCACTTCGGGATGACCGTTGACGTATTCCATGATCGTGGCCGCCGCCGATCGCCAGCCGGGCCCGCCGTAGCTGTGAAACTGCAGATGGGTGAAGTGCGCCTTCCGACCCGCGAGGGCCCGCATGCTGGCGAGAGTGACGTCTACATTGCCCGGCATCCCCAGATTATTGCAGTGGATGTGAACCGGATGGGGGAGGCCCATCTCATTGCCGGCATTGGTCAGCGTTTCCAGAATGTCTCTCGCGGTGATCTCCCGGCCTTTCAGGGGCTCGTCCAATCCGCTGAGATTGCGCTGACCGGACTTCCAGGCCTCGATGCCACCGGGATTCACGATCTTGATTGCGTACCCACCGGCGGACCCCAGCAGCCAGGCGGCGTAGTCTCGAGCCCGTTCGCGCTCGCCCGCGGCAATCTGGCGGAGGAGATATTCGTCATTTCCCATCAGCACGAAGATCCCACCATCCACGCAGGGGGTGTCGTCCAGCTCAGCGTGGCTGTGCCGGGCAGACACTGCCGCTACGGCGGCATCAAAGACGGTGGTGTATCCCAGTCCAGCGTATCGGTAGCCGGTGGTGAAGGTGCTGGGGACTGTCCCGCCGGTGCCGGAGCGAGCGATCTCCTCGGTATTGAGGGCCGGTCTGGGTGCCGGATCGGCGGCATGCTCCTCCGGAAGCAGTCGGCGGGCGTGATTACAACTCGAGCTCGCCA
This sequence comes from Gemmatimonadales bacterium, assembly GCA_045803455.1. Taxonomy (GTDB): domain Bacteria; phylum Gemmatimonadota; class Gemmatimonadetes; order Gemmatimonadales; family GWC2-71-9; genus CAVVWJ01. The sequence goes on from JBJMPB010000671.1 coordinate 2,154, forward strand.
GGTGCGAGTGGATGTCCACCCCGCCAGGCATCACGATCATCCCCTTTACGTCCAGCGTGGGAGCTCCGTCGGGCAAGCTCGCTACGATGCGTCCCTCTTCGATACAGACGTCACGGGCTTCTCCATCGACTTGGTTAGCTGGATCGTAGATCGTGCCACCGACGAGCCGAAGCCGGCTGGGGCTCATCTGGTCCGAGCCCGGATAAGACGGTGAATGGCACGTGCCAGCTGCTGGAGAACGTCGGCGGCCGGTCGAGGTCCGGCGAGGCAGGAGCGGAGCGCGATGGGGATTTCATCCATCCGGTAGGCCGTGCCCGCGTCGTGGATGCCCGCCACGCCGGTATCGATCGCAATGCTGGTGGGAAAGGAGGCTTGGCTGGCGCGAGGTCCAATCAGCGAGGGCCGCAGGCGGGACAGCGAGGCCAACGTCGGGCGGTTCTCCGGCAGGCTGCCCAGCAGAAGCACCGCCTGATATCGGTCGCTCTCCAGTCCTACCCTACCGCGGCGCTCCGGGCGGTACCGCGGATATCCCAAAGTGAAATCAACCGCGAACGGGTATCCTGTCTGCCAGGTGAGAACGGCCTCCCCGCCAACTCGATTGCCCCCTGCTCTAAGGCTCACCAATGCGGCGCGGGTCGGCCCATTGAGCGCCTGGGTCAATGCGATCAGTGCCTCGGCTCGGAGAGGATTGCGCGCTTCCGCTGTCGGCTCCGCGTCATGCACCAGAACGGCATATCGGGCGCTCATCAGCTTCCCGGCTATGACACCGGCCGCCTGGGCAGTTTTTGTCGTAGCTCCGACCGAATTGCCGAGGACGGCGGCCCGGGTCAAACTGAGCGCGGCAATCTCCTGATCGGCCGGGAGCTCGATCCGGGAATCGGCTGCTTCCAGCGCCTTGTCGGCTCCTACGCTGACCGCGATCACATGACGACCACGCCGGCCATCCGGCACCTGGGTTCCCACCGGTTCCACACTGTATCGCGACAGGAACCGAGGATAGCGCTCCCGCGGGTCTACCCCCCAGAACAGAAGGACATCCCCGCGGTTGCGCACTTCGCCCAGCGTGGCCGAGGCTCGTCCGCGGCGCTGCGCGGTGACCAGGCCGTTGGCTGCGGTATCGGAGGTATCCGAATCGACTGTGGCACCGAGCAGGTCGGCAAGGGAAAGGGCCGCGCGTTGAGCCTGGCTTGTCAGGTCCGCGCCCAGGTACACCAGACAGCGACCTCGGGCCGCCACCAGCGCTTCGGCCAGTCGCTCGATTGTCAGGTCCAGGGCGAGCGGTTGGCCGTCGCTCATCACCTGACCAGGAACCCGACCATCTCCGAACCAGGCTCTTCCCAGAGGACACGCCGGCGTTACCTCGGTAATCCGGTCGTTCGAGACCGTGACAGTCAGGTCATCACAGCCGCAGCCACACCCGAGACAGGTGACGTGCTCGATGCGACGGTCGGCGCTCATGCGGCTTGCTTTCCGGATGATCTCATCGTCCGATAGATCATTCGGGCTCGGCGCACCAGACGGCCACGACACTCTTCAGGCGTTCGTCCTCGGGCAAAAACGGTGCAGATGGGACGTCCCTTGCGGATGTATTCCCCAGGCCGGGGCACGTCTGCCACCCAGTTTCTGCCGAGCCAGCCCCGGGAGTCGCCCACCAGACTGTCCTGGCGAGCAAAGACGATTGCTTTGCCATGAGCTGCTGAGCTGTGAGATAACGGAGGTATCGCCGCCAACTCACGCTTGCAGGCGAGGGCATGAACGCCAAAGATCGAGAGCCGGTGGGCCCGTTCGATCAGCTCCATGGAGGCGGAGTAACGAGGGTTTACCTCGATGGGGTACGGTATGCCTTGCCGGACGATGAAGTCGACGCCATTCAAGCCGATCAGACCCAGCCTCGCTGCGACCACGGCGGCGACTCGATTCGCTAACTCCAGGATCTCGGCCTGGCGGCTGAACAGCCTGAGGTGTGGAGCACCCAGGATGCTGCCGCAGTAGCGAAACCGCCCGGCGCCGAATCGCGGGTCGCCAACCAACTGGCGGGAGAAGCCCAAAATCCTGGCATTGATCCCGTCGGAAGCAAATGAGATGGAACCCGGAGCCCCGGTTATCCGCTGCTGGAGGTACATGCCGGACGACACAGGACTCCCGGGAGCCCAGGGCCTTACCCCATGTCCGCCACCAGACCGGCGAGGTTTAAGCAGCCAGGCTCCAAGCTGGGAGCGACCGCTGGGTGGCCTGCTTCGCGACTGGGGACACCGCAGGCCACTGCGCCGCAGGATTCGCATGAGCTCCACCGGATCCCTGGCGCGATGCAACGTCTCGGGTGGATTCCCCAGGAGTTGCCGGCCCCGGGCCAGCCGGGCAACGGCAGCGGGGAAATTTTCGAAGTTGGAGGTATATGCGGCCCAGCGTGCCGAGACGTTCGCTCCGGCATTGGCCGCTTCCACTGGGCCGTAGGGTTCACCAGATGAGGGACGCGCGAGCAGCACCTGCTGCGCTGCGGCCTCCAGGTCGAGATCCGCAAAGGCGTCGATCGCGGTGACTCGGTAACCTGCTCGCACCGCGGACAGCGCCAAGGCGCGCGTGGTTACCCCCGCAACCAGGAGGTGTGGCGCCCGGCTGCGCTCAGGCATCCAGGGCAATTCCCAATCGCCGCCGCGCCGTTTCGGGCGAGATGAACACCAGGTGATCGAGCACGGTGCCTCTCGCTTCCCGCAGCTTCAGTCGCTCGACCAGGCGGGCATGGGTGCCACCACTCAACCCATCAGCCAGTAGGGCGGCACCCTGGGCTCCCTGTTTCGCCTTGGCGGCGTAGCCCCGGAGTTGGCGAACGGGGCCGAGATCCGCCAGGGCGCCGCGTAACCGTTCGAGGATGTGGGGCTCGGCCCCATTGCGTCCGGATAGAAGAATCTCCCCGGCGGAAGGGGCGGAACAGCAGAGCTGGCGTACGGCTTTCACCGCGCCTTCGATGTAGGCATCGAGGGCAATCGCGCGCCTCCCCGGTTCCCGCTCGAGCATCGAGGCCACGCCACCCTGAAAGAGCGCTGCCTTGGAAACGTGTTCGGCCAGGTAGGCTACTTCCCCATCGAGAGCGCCCGGAGAGCGCCAGCCGATCGGTCCGCTGGATCCCCCCAGGCCGTCCACGATCTGACCCTGCTCAACCGCAACACCGGCGGTAAACCCTCCGCCCAGCTCCAAGAGAATGAACGACACCTGGGCGGGGGAGCAGGCCATCCTTTCGGACTCCTGGTGAATCCCCAAAGCCGCGGCGCACAGCTTGTCTGCAGTTCCCAGGTCCACCCGGTTCACTTTCCGGTGCT
>JBJMPB010000046.1:0-5495 GCA_045803455.1 Gemmatimonadales bacterium
TGAGTTCGAGCGATCGCCTCCGGGCTGCCGTTCACCGTACTGACGCCGACGGACCCGTCGAGCGACCAGGCACGATTGGACCAGGAGTTGGTGAAGTCGGCCCCGAACAGGTACGCGCTGCTTCGCAGGAGCGACATCAGCTCGGCATCTCCTTGATCCCGGTTTACCGCGGTGCCGATCACGCCGAGCGTGGTATTGCCCTCTCGAAGATCCTTGCGGACCCGACCCACGAAATAGTTGGTCAACGGCTCGACCGAAGCAGTCACCCTCGTTCCCAGGTCGTCTACGTAGTGCGCCTGCTCGCCGGCCGTGACCGCATCCAGCAGGCCGAGCGACCATCCGGAGTGAGTGCGCCCGGTCATCTTGGCGGCGGTACGAATCGAGGTTTCGTTGGGACGGTCGAGATAACTCACACCCTCGCCTTCGAGGGTGCGCTGCGGCTCGCGTCCGATCCGACGACTGAAGAAGGACTCTGGAAAGTTGAAGCTGTTGTTGGCCCGAATCCCACCGAAGCGAAAGACATCGGCACCCTCGACGAAGAAGGGCCGCTTCTCCGGATAGAACGTCTCGAATGCGCTGAGATTCACCACCGCGGGGTCAACCTCAACCTGGCCGAAATCCGGGTTGACCGTGGCGCTGAGAGTCAAATCGCTGGTGAGACCGTACTTGAGGTCGAGCCCGGCGGAGCCGTTATAATCGTGCCCGCTCCGAAACGGATCGCCCACTACCGCAGGCTGGTAGGCTGCCCGAGCCAGCAGATAGGGCGCCAGCTCCTCCCGCCGCTTTGGCCGCAGCTTTCCCAGGCCCACCAGATGGGCGTAGCGACTGACCCCACCGAACTCGCTCTTGGGCACGAAGGAGAACCAGTCCTCTTCGCCCTTCCGCAGAATCTTGCGATATAGCTGAATGCCCCAGATGCCATTGGTGGTGGAGTTGTAGCGCAGCTGGGACAGCGGGATGCGGAGCTCCGCCGTCCAGCCGAGCGAGTCCACCCGGGCGGCACTCTCCCAGACCGGGTCCCATGAATCGTCTTCATCGCTTCCCTGCGCCGAAGAACCCAGGATGCCGTCCAGAATGGCGCCTCCTGGTGTTATCCGAAACCGGACTCCGCTCAGATGGTCATGGAAGGTGTCGAGGTAGACGTCGAGCTCGTCCGACTCGACCTCATCGTCGCGGCGGGCCAGGACTGCCTTGACCCGCCCCGCCCCGCGATCGTAGAGCCGAGCTCCGATATAGAGCGCATCGGTGCCGATCAGCACTCGCACCTCGGTGTTCTCGGTGGCCGACCTGCCTTCGATCGGATCGGTCTGGGTGAACCCCGTCGCGGGGTCGGCGCGCGCCCATGCGGGCTCATTTAAATACCCGTCTATCTCGACGCTACCCTCCAGCTGGGCAGCACAGATTTCCCGGGCGTGGGCGTGCCCGCCGCCGGCACGAAGCGAATCGCGGGACTGGGCGGGCAAGGGATTCTGCAGGGTGGCAAGCATGATAGAAGCAAGCGGGATGGAAATTCCGCTGAGCATACTACTCCTCGGCTGATGGCTTTTTGACTGCAGGGGTCTTTGACACGCCGCCAGGCCGAAAGGTTGTCAACTAGATTGGCTGAGTTTCCCAACCGGAGCTCCACATGGAGGAAAGGGCTACCCAGGACCGCCTGCCCCGCGGGCAGGTGCTCACCAGGAAATGGCCGGTCCTCACCTACGGCGAGACGCCCCGGCTGGATCTCGCCAACTGGACCTTTCGCTGTTTTGGGCTGGTTCAGGAGCCGGTGACCTGGACCTGGAAGGAGTTCCTCGAGCTTCCCAGGATTGAGGTGACCTCCGACGTGCATTGCGTCACCCGCTGGAGCCGCTACGACAATAGGTGGGAAGGCGTGGCGGTTTCCGAAATTCTGCGTCGGGCACGGGTTCACCCCCAGGCCAGCGCGGTAATGGTCCATGCTGATCCGGATTACACCACCAACCTCTTACTGACCGACCTTCTCAGCGAGGATGCTCTCCTGGCTTACCAGCATGATGGGGCACCCCTGCCGGTGGAGCACGGTGGTCCATGCCGGCTGGTCGTACCCCGGCTGTACTTCTGGAAGAGCGCCAAATGGGTGCGTGGGTTTGAGTTTCTCGATCACAACGCGCCCGGGTTCTGGGAGCAGAACGGCTACCATCTGAGGGCAGATCCGTGGAGGGAAGAGCGCTATGCGGCCCAGGAAACCGACGCGATGCAACGGATGCGGGCAGAGTCCGCCCGGCGCCGCCGGGGACTTTGATCGCAAGAACCGGAGCGCGACGTAGCGCGGGAGCCCGTAAACTGATCGTCAGCTGCAAGGACCTGAACCTGAAAGGACGATCGATGAGCGTTCCAGCTATCACTCAGCAACCAGCTCGGCTTCAGTATGCGATAGGCCAATGTTCCCTGGGCTTCGTCCTGATCGCCCGGGGAGATCGGGGCGTCTGTGCGGTTCTTCTGGGCGACGATCCGGAATCCGTCACCAGCGAGTTGGCGAAGCGGTTCGCCGGCATAGCTCTCCTACGACGAGACCAGGAGCTGGCGCAGTACTTGTCTCAGGTGGTTGGGTTGATCGAAGCCCCCGGCTGCCCGCTCGACCTCCTGCTCGATCTGCGCGGCAGCACGTTCCAGCGGCGGGTCTGGCAAGCGCTCCGGGAGATTCCCGTGGGCACCACCACCACCTATACCGAGGTGGCCAGCCGGATCGGAGCGCCCAAGGCCGTCAGAGCGGTGGCTCGCGCCTGCGCCACCAATCCACTCGCGCTGGTCGTCCCTTGTCATCGGGTGATCGGAAAGAGTGGCGGTCTTACGGGCTACCGCTGGGGCCTCGAACGAAAGCGGATGCTGCTGGATCGGGAGTCTCAGCGGTGAGCGCGCCCGCGGTGGTGGCAGCTCCATACAGCTGGCCCGACCTGGAGCGGGATCTCGATTCGCAGGGCAACGCCCTGCTGGGTCAGCTTATCTCACCGGAGGAGTGCGGACAGCTGGCTGCACTCTACGATCAGGAGAATGGATTTCGGTCGCGCATTGTGATGGCTCGGCACGGCTTTGGCCGGGGCGAGTACAAGTACTTCGACTACCAGCTACCACCGCTCATTGCCGAGCTCCGGTCCAGTCTGTACCGGCAGCTGGCCCCGATTGCCAATCGGTGGAACGAGGCCATGGGCATCGGGGTGCGATACCCTGATAGCCATGCCGAGTTCCTGGAGCGATGCCATCGGGCAGGCCAGCGAAGGGCAACCCCGCTTCTCCTACGCTACACGGCAGGGGACTACAACTGTCTCCATCAGGATGTCTACGGTGAGCACGTCTTCCCGCTGCAAGTCGCCATCCTGCTGTCCCGGCCGCACCAGGAGTTTACCGGAGGTGAGTTCGTGATGACCGAGCAGCGCCCCCGGATGCAGTCCCGGGCCGAAGTCGTGCCTCTCGACCAGGGCGATGGTGTTGTTTTTACCGTGCGGCAGCGGCCGGTGCAGGGCTCTCGCGGAGTCTACCGGGTCAATCTGCGCCATGGCGTGAGCCGGATCCGCTCGGGCCGGCGGCACACGTTGGGCATCATCTTTCACGACGCGGAGTGAGCGGGACGGTTCGGTCCGGAGGACACGGCTCGTTGCAGCAGCAGCTCGCGCTCCCGGGCATTTCTGGTGAGCGAAGCCGCGCGCTCGAACTCGCCCCGGGCCTCCTCGTTCCGGCCCAACTTGGCGAGCAGGTCTCCCCGGACGGCCGGCAGCAGATGATATCCTTCGAGCACGGGATCGGTCACCAGCTTGTCCGCCAACTCCAGACCGGCGGCCGGCCCATATGCCATGCCCACTGCCACCGCACGGTTCAGCTCCACTACGGGAGAAGGTGTGAGCTGCGCCAGCTGTTCGTATAATGATGCAATGCGGGGCCAGTCGGTCTCTTCAGCCACTCGCGCCCGCGCGTGACACGCGGCAATCGCCGCCTGCAACGCGTAGGGTCCCAGAGAGCTGACCAATGCCTCGGCCCGGGTAAGCGCCGCCAGACCCCGCCGGATCAGCAGCTGATCCCATCGCGCCCGGTCCTGATCCAGCAGCAGGATCGGTTCACCCGCCGGACCGGTCCGGGCGCGGAGTCGGGAGGCCTGGATCTCCATCAGGGCCACCAGGCCATGGACCTCGGGCTCCCCTGGGGTCAGCTCCGCCAGGATCCGGCCCAGTCGGAGCGCTTCTTCACAGAGCTGCGGCCGGATCCAATCGTCTCCGGCGGTGGCCGAATAGCCTTCATTGAAGACCAGATAGAGAACGCCCAGCACCGATGAGAGACGAGCCTGGAGCTCGCTTCCCCGGGGAACCTCGAACGGCACGTGAGCGTCGGCCAGAGTACGTTTGGCGCGAACGATTCGCTGAGCTATGGTCGGCTCCGCAACCAGAAAGGCCCGCGCGATCTCCGGGGTCGTGAGGCCGCCTACCAGTCGGAGGGTGAGCGCGACTCGTGCTTCCGTAGACAACACCGGGTGACACGCCATGAACATGAGCCGGAGCAGATCGTCGCCGATATCGTCATCGAGCGCGGCGTCGAGATTGGAAACTGCGGCCTCCTGGCGGATCTCCATCTCGTGGCCAACCTGCACGTGCTTTCGATCCAGCATCTTGCCTCGCCGCAGCTGGTCGATGGCGCGATGCTTGGCGGTGGCCATGAGCCAGGCCCCCGGCTTCTCCGGGATGCCCGAGTCCGGCCAGCGTTCCAGTGCTGCTAGCAGCGCATCCTGAGCCAGGTCCTCGGCCAGGCCAATGTCTCCAACCAGGCGGGTCAGCCCGGCAATGAGTTTGGCCGATTCGATTCGCCAGACGGCGTCTATGGCACGGTGTGTGTCAGTAACGGTCACGAGTCCCAATTTAAGGAGAACGGGGGAAAATCATGCGCTGGGCTGCGCTGCTTCCATGGATGACGGTGCTTTCGATCAGGCCAGGCGTGGCCCAACGGAGGAGCGCTGTGGCTGAGCCGGCGGGCTGGGCAGCCTATACCAGAGCATTCGACGCCTTCGCTCAGGGCGACAGCGTAGTCGGCGCCAGCACGCTTTTTCTGGGTGATGGGAAGATTACTGCTCACCACGAGTACGGCTGGGCCGACCGGGAGCAGAAGCAGCGGGTGGAGGAGCGAACCATCTTCCACTGGGCCTCGATCACCAAGACGCTCACGGCCATCGCCATCATGCAGCTGCGCGACCGGGGCAAGCTCTCGCTGGACGACAAGATGACCCGCTACGTCCCCGAGCTCCGGCAGGTGCATAACAGCTTCGGGTCGATGGATGAGATCACCATCCGGATGCTCCTCTCCCACTCCAGCGGCTTCCAGGATCCCACCTGGCCGTACAAGCGGGGCCTGCCCTGGGAGCCGTTCGAACCGACCCGTTGGGAGCAGCTGGTGTCGATGATGCCTTATCAGGAGATCATCTTCCGGCCGGGTTCCCGGTTCGGCTACAGCAATCCGGCGTTCATCTATCTGGCTCGGATCATCGAGCAGCTCAG
>JBJMPB010000077.1:0-4847 GCA_045803455.1 Gemmatimonadales bacterium
TGGAAGGTTGCGACCCAACGGCAGCCCAGCGAATCAGAGTGGAACGATTTGCGGTTCAGCTGGGCCGCGGTGGCCTCGGTCAAGTCGAACGCCATTCTGCTGGCCCGCGGCGAGATGGCTATCGGCATCGGCGCGGGCCAGATGAGTCGGGTCGACAGCGTGTTCCTCGCGCTGCACAAAGCTCGACAACAGGGACACGACCCCGCGGCCAGCGTCCTTGCGTCCGATGCGTTCTTCCCCTTTGCCGACAGCATCGAGCTTGCGGCAGAGGCCGGAGTCACGGCGATCATCCAGCCGGGCGGATCGGTTCGGGACAATGAGGTCGTGAGCGCCGCCGACCGCAGCGGAATGACCATGGTTATGACCGGCCGGCGCCAGTTCAGACACTAACAACGGTAAGAGGTGAGCGGTGAGCAGTGAGCGGGAGCTGAGGACAGAAGCGGGATTGGCAGCGGAACATCCGCCCTATCTGTGGGCCGGCCTCACAACGGTCGTCGTGCTCGCGATCTACCTGGCGACGCTGGCGCCCACGACCGCCTTTTGGGACACCTCCGAGTACATCGCTGCGGCCAAGGTGCTGGGCATCCCTCACCCGCCGGGCAACCCCCTCTTCGTCATTCTGGCGCACACGTTCGGCCTGCTGCCACTGGCCGCGTCATACGCTGTGCGGATCAACCTGTTCGCGGCCGTTACCAGCGCTGCCTCCGCCGGGCTCTGGTTTCTGGTGGCGGAGCGCTGGCTCAGGGGTATCGTGGCGCCTCGCTGGGCTCGCTACGCCGCTGCCTTCGGCGGGGTTCTGGTCGGCGCTACCTCCTGGACGGTGTGGAACCAGTCCACGGTGAACGAGAAGGTGTACACGGTATCGTTGCTCTCGATCGCACTGGTGATGTGGCTGGTGGTGCGCTGGGGAGACGATGAGCCGGGCACCCACCGGGACCGCTGGCTGGTGCTCATCGCCTATGTGCTGGCGCTGACCTCGACCAACCATCTGATGGGAGTGTTGGCACTCCCCGCGCTCGTCGTGTACGTGCTCTGGACCGATTGGCGCACCGTGCTGCGCCCCTGGGCCATCGTGACCTTCTATGCCCTGCTTCTGGCGTTGACCGGAGAGTGGATTGCCATGCTGCACGGAGGCCCTGCCGGCGGCCTCCTGATTCTTCTCACCCTGGGAGTGCTGGGGTACGCGGTATGGAAGACACCGCGTGACCCGCTGGTCTATCTCGGCCTGCTGGCCGTCATCGTCGGTATTTCGCTGAACTACTTCTGGCTGCCCCTTCGGGCCGCCCAATACCCTGCTATCAATGAAGGCGAGCCGGTCGGATTTTTGAGCCAGTCGCTGCAGGACGTGCTGAACCGGGTGCAATACGGCAAGCCGCCGTTGTCTCAGCGACAGGCGACCTTCGGGGCTCAGCTGGCCAATTTCTGGCAGTATTTCTCCTGGCAATTCGCTCGCGATTGGGGACAGCTCGGCGCCGCGGCAACCGTGCTGTTCACCCTGTTGGGCCTCACCGGCTTGTGGGAGCTCTGGAAGCGCGACCGCCGCGCCGGTATTGCCTGTGTGGCCCTCCTGGCGACGCTCTCGCTCGGGCTGGTGTACTACATGAACTTCAAGTACGGGTTCTCCCAGTACCCCGGAGAGCCTTCCCTTCCCCGCGAGGTCCGCGAACGCGACTACTTCTTTGTGGGATCCTTCGCGGTCTACGGTGCGTTCGTGGCGCTGGGACTGGGTGCGCTGATGCGTGGGGTCGTCGAGTTTCTTCGCGACCGGGGCACACCCGTCAGCCGGTGGGCCATGGCTTCACCGGTTCTGGCCGTTGCCCTGATTCCGCTGCTGGGGAACCGCGTTACCGCCAGCCGGGCGCACGAGACCATCCCTCGAGACTTTGCCTACGACATTCTGCAGTCGGTCGAGCCCTACGGAATTCTGATCACCGCCGGGGACAACGACACTTTTCCACTCTGGTATGCTCAGGAGGTCGAGGGTATCCGGCGAGACGTCACGCTGGCCAATCTGTCACTGATGAACACGCGATGGCACCTCCGTCAGCTTCGGCGGCGTGAGACGCCGGCCTTCGATCCATCCAGAGCAGCATCGCTGTGGAAGCCTACGGAGGAACCCGGAGTTCCGCTTACCGATTCGTCCGGCACCGGGAAAAAGGATCCAGGCAAGTGGCCACTGCCGACCGAGCCGGTGTTCAGCCTGACTGAGGTTCAGCTGGACAGTTTGCCCGAGGCGATGCAGGTGCCGAACAAGGGAGGCATAGCCTTCGGCAACCTGCGGCTCGATTTCGGACAAGACGTCCTCATGCTCCAGGATCTCGCTTCGATCTTTCTGATCCGCGACAACCTGGGCAAGCGTCCGGTGTACTTCAGCTGGAGCGACGGCGGATACCCCGATCAGACGCTGGGTCTCAGCCCCTACCTGGTGTCGCAGGGCTTCGTTCGGAAGCTGATGCCCAAGCCGGTGGTTCCCAATGACTCGATTGTGTTGAATCCCAGCCTGGGATACCTCGACGTTCCGCGCACCGAGAAGCTCTTGTGGGACGTGTATCACTGGAGATCTGCCGCTCGCCAGCGGCCCCGTGGCTGGGTGGATCAACCCTCGGGCTCAATCCTTCAGCTGTATGCGGTGGTGTACGGCGGTGCGGCAAAGTCGCTGGCGACAGCGGGACAAAAGGCGGAGGCTGCGCGGGCAGATTCAGTGGCGAATGCGGTGAGCCGGAGCCTGGGTCGGGCAAACCCGTTCTAGTCGATCCGGTGCGGCCTCGCGACCGCGGCGGTGCGACCTACAAGCTGTGATGCTCCCCCATTCCAGGTTTCCCAGGTAAGGGGACACCCACGGCCGAACGGCGGAGCGGGATGGCCCGGCCGGCCAATCAGATCGTGCAGCATCTCGTGACGGACCACCATCTCATCCATCGACCAGTCACTGGCCAGAAAGATGTGGTGGTCGCTTCTCCAGTGCCCGGCGCACTGGCCGCTGGAGCAGGAGAAGCTGGAGCCCTCGATGGTGGACCAGCGCACTCGTTCGAAATCTCCGCTCAAACCGGAACACGCCTGGGTCTTGGCCCACCACTCGCGGTACACCGGCGGCGGATCCAGCGGGGTGTCGCCCACCGGGTCAAAGCCGCACCCGGTCAGGCCCCCCAGTAGGAGCGCCGTCCAACCCAGCTGCACCAGCGTTGCTTTCCGTATCATCCGCTCTCCGACAGACCAGTGACCGGCGGACGCACTCGTGCGCCCTCCGAGATAACTCTGGTATCGGCAGGATAGGCTGGGGACTAAAGCTGGAGAACTGCGGAGGAGAGCCGGAGCCGGCCCGAGCGGGCCGGCTCTTCGGATCTACTTCTTGCAAGCTTTCTTGGGCAGGCCTTCGGCGATTTTCTTGAGGTCGGCCAACGCTTCCTTGATTCCTGGGCGATTGATGTACTCGGTGAACGTGTCGTCGTACTCCCACATGAAGAACGCACAGAGCGGTGCCTTGGTCATGAACTTGGTTCCCCATGATCTGAGCTCGTCGGCACTCATCGCGAACTTCCCCTCGGCTCGCCCAGGGATCCCGCTGTTTGGGCTGCCGCCGTTGAGCACATTCAAGCCGCCAATCAGGGCAAGGTTCAGGTCAGCGGCCCCCTTGGCCATCTCGTCGATGAACTGGTCTACATCGCCCAGCCGCGCCAGGTAGTGAATCCGCACGGCATCGAGATACTTGTACTGATAGCCGCCCGCCTTCAGATAGTCCGGCCAAGCCCGGATAATCGCGGGCATAGTGGGCCAGACCTCCTTGCTGTACCGGGCCATCTCATCGATTTCCGCGGGACTGACCTGGTGACCATTCCAATTACTGCGGTCGCTTGGTTCGTCCATGAGGAAATGGCCGACGATGGTCCCCTCATCGATGTACTTCTGCAGATCGAGGTTCCGGTAACGGTCGACCCGCGCCTTCCAGATCGACATGTTGAAGCCGTTGGCATCTCGGATGTTGGTCTCTTTACCGGTGAAGTTGATCAGCAGCCGAGTATTGCTGCGCCGAGCGTTCTCCAAATCGGCGATCAGGGTGTTCGGGTTGCCGGAAAGAATGGTACCGTTGAAATCCGGGGTTAACGTCTCCGTCGGCTGTTGCGCCGGGCCGAACGGGATACCGGTGTATGTCGGATCGTAGGGCGGCAGAGTGGAACCGGTGTCGGGCGGTGTTGGAGGCACGCTGTCGACCGGAGGCGTCACGGTCGTGTCCGGTCCCGTGGTGTCGGGCGGGGGTGGAGTGGAGTCGCTCCCGGTGGTGTCAGGTCGTCCGAGGTCTGTGCTCGGACCCGAACTGTCACAGGCGGCCGCGCCCAGGAGGAGCGCGATAAGTACCAGGCAAAAACGATTTTGAGGCATACTATTATGTGGCTCAGCGCCCTTAGTAATTAACCAGCCAAAGGGGGCGCGGTGGGCTGACCGTCCCGGCGGTATCTGATCTCGGAGGGTTCTAGACTAACCCGATGTGTAAAGATTTGCAGTCCTCCGGCATGATTGTCAATGTCTGAGTAGAATTGTCGGCTTAATTGCATCGTGTTTGGCATGGCGTGCGGCTGCGGGACCGGCCGCCGCCCCACTTATCAGCCTGCATGAGCTTGCGCCGCCAACTTCAAGAGATCCAAGAATTTGATGCGAGTGATCCAGATCACATCAGAGGCTGGCCAGAGCGTGTACAACTCGTACTCCCTCAGACATAAGGAGTAGCATATGCGTAACAGCCGAGCCGTTCGGGGAACCCTGGCAGTAGGGCTCGTTGCCGTCGGCGTCCTCGCCGCCTGCAACTCTTCCAACCGCAACGCGGGCAGCGAGCAGAGCCAGGCGGCCTCGGC
>JBJMPB010000142.1:0-3125 GCA_045803455.1 Gemmatimonadales bacterium
TAGAGGTCATCAATGATTGATTTTCGTAGCGGTCGCGAGCCCAAGAGCTCGAGTTTCGACTACATCAGCATCAGAATCGCCGCACCCGAGGAGATCCGCGGGCCGCGCGACACCAAGGAGCGCGAGCGCCTGGAGCTTCAGGGGCAGCGCACCTGGTGGTCCTGGGGTGAAGTCACCAAGCCGGAGACGATCAACTACCGGTCGTTCAAGCCGGAGAAGGACGGCCTCTTCTGCGAGCGCATCTTCGGTCCGGTGAAGGACTGGGAGTGCCACTGCGGGAAGTACAAGCGGATCCGCTACCGTGGCGTGATCTGCGACCGGTGCGGCGTCGAAGTGACGCTCAGCAAGGTGCGGCGGGAGCGCATGGGCCATATCGAGCTCAGCGTGCCGGTGGCGCACATCTGGTTCTTCAAGACGCTGCCGAGCCCGATGGGCAACCTGATCAACATCACCCTGCGCGATCTGGAGCGAGTGATCTACTACTCCAGCTACATCGTGATCGAGCCGGGCAAACAGGAGGTGGAGGAGAATCAGCTGCTCGATGAAGACGAGTATCTGACCCTCCGGTCCAAGGCCCGGGAGGAAGGGGACAGCGGGTTCCGGGCCGACATCGGCGCGCCCGCCGTGCGCGAGCTGCTGGGACGGCTCGATATCCGCCGGCTGGCCGACGAGCTGCGCTCGGGAGTGGCCAACGAGACCAGCCAACATCGCAAGAAGCAGATGCTCAAGCGGCTGAAGATCGTGGACGCCTTCCTCTCCTCCGGAGAGTCGGGCGACCTGGCCAACGATCCCGCCTGGATGATCCTGGATGTCATTCCGGTGATTCCGCCCGACCTCCGGCCGCTGGTGCCGCTGGACGGGGGGCGCTTTGCTACATCCGACCTCAATGACCTGTATCGCCGGGTAATTAATCGGAATAACCGGCTCACCAAGCTGATTCAGCACAAGGCGCCGGAAGTCATTCTTCGGAATGAGAAGCGCATGCTGCAGGAGGCGGTGGACGCCTTGTTCGACAACGGCCGCCGATCGAAGGCAATCCGGGGCCGGGGCAAGCGTCCGCTCAAGAGCCTCTCGGACATGCTGAAGGGCAAGCAGGGGCGGTTCCGGCAGAACCTGCTGGGCAAGCGGGTCGACTACTCCGGCCGCTCAGTCATCGTGGTCGGCCCCGAGCTGCGGCTGCACCAGTGCGGTCTGCCCAAGGCAATGGCGGTCGAGCTGTTCAAGCCGTTCATCATCCACAAGCTGGTGGAAAAGGGTATCGCCGAAACGGTCAAGCGGGCCAAGAAGATCGTGGAGCGGGAGAGCCCCGAGGTCTACGAGATCCTGGAGGAGATCATTCAGGATCACCCGGTGCTGCTCAACCGGGCGCCCACGCTTCATCGTCTGGGCATCCAGGCATTCGAGCCGGTATTGGTCGAGGGTAAGGCCATCCGGATTCACCCGCTGGTCTGCGCCGCGTTCAACGCCGACTTCGACGGCGACCAGATGGCGGTGCACGTGCCGCTGTCATTCGAGGCACAGCTGGAAGCGCGTCTGCTCATGATCTCGTCCAACAACGTGCTCAAGCCGTCGGACGGACGTCCGGTGGCCGAGCCGTCGCAGGACATGGTGCTGGGCAGCTACTTCCTGACCAAGCTGCCGGCCGGCTTCGAGGAGGAACTGCGCAAGGCCGGTGCGGGCAAGAGCGAAGAGGCAAGGGCGCGGCTCTGGCACGGCTGCAAGCACTTCGGCAGCCTCGCCGAGCTGGAGATGGCTCTGCTCAATGGCAGCGTCAGCTACCATACTGCCATCTGCTTCTGGTACATCCCTCCCCGGGAGTCGAGCGAGGCAACGCCGCGGTGGCTTCGGACCACGGTGGGCCGGGTGCTGTTCAACAGCATCCTGCCGCGGACGGTTGTGGCCGAGCTGGGCTTCCGGGACGAGCTGATGAAGAAAAAGAATCTCTCGGAGCTGGTGCTCCAGAGTTACCGTCGCGCGGGGCTGGCGGATACGGTCACCTTCCTCGACCGGCTCAAGGACTTCGGGTTCCGCTTCGCCACCATGGGTGGCGTCTCGATCGGTATCGAGGACCTGGAGATTCCGTCGGAGAAGGCGGATCTGCTGACCGAGGCGGATGCCCGGGTCAAGCGGTTCCAGCGGGCGTACAACACCGGCCAGATCACCTTCGGCGAGCGGTACAACAAGGTGATCGACGCCTGGACCCACGCCAACAACGACGTGGCCGAGGCGATGATCAACTCGATGCGGGTGAGCCGCGGCGGGTTCAATCCGGTGTTCATGATGTTCGACTCCGGCTCACGCGGCAGCCGGGATCAGATCCGGCAGCTCGCGGGCATGCGCGGTCTGATGGCCAAGCCGCAGAAGAAGCTCACCGGAGGCATCGGCGAGATCATCGAGAGCCCGATCAAGTCGAACTTCCGTGAAGGGCTCACCGTGCTCGAGTACTTCATCTCGACCCACGGCGCCCGGAAGGGTCTGGCCGATACGGCGCTCAAGACTGCAGACGCCGGCTACCTGACCCGCCGGTTGGTGGACGTTGCCCAGGACGTGACGGTCACCGAAGAGGACTGCGGGACCATTCTGGGTCTGGAGATCGCGGCACTCAAGGAGGGCGAGGACATCATCGAGCCGCTCCGCGAGCGCATTCTCGGCAGCGTGGCGAGTGAGGACGTGTTCGATCCGCACGAGCTGGACGAGGACGGCGATCCCAAGCTGCTGGTCGAGGCCGGCAAGCTGATCGACGAGGACATCTCCAACGCGATCGACGATGCCGGGATCGAGAAGGTCCGGATTCGCTCGGTTCTGACCTGTGAGGCCCGGCGCGGCATCTGCCGGATGTGTTATGGCCGGAACCTGGCCACCATGGACATGGTGGACATGGGCGAGGCGGTCGGCATCCTGGCCGCGCAATCCATCGGCGAGCCGGGTACGCAGCTCACCCTGCGGACCTTCCACATCGGCGGTACTTCGAGCCGCATCGCGGAAGAGGCGGAGCGGCGGGCCCGTTCGGACGGCAAGGTGAAGTACACCGAAGGGCTGGAATGGGCCGACGTCCCGGTCGAGTACGAGGACGGCACCAAGGGCAGCATCCGGGTCGTGCTCACCCGCGAGGATGAGTCGGCGTC
>JBJMPB010000164.1:0-9308 GCA_045803455.1 Gemmatimonadales bacterium
TCACCAGGGCGGCAAGCATCGGAGGAACAGAAGGGCGCCGGCGCTCGATGCCTTCCGGTTCCTCAACCACGTGCGCCGCCAGCATGGCCTGCGGCGATCGCCCGGTGAAGGGCGGAAACCCGGTCAGCATTTCGTAGGCCACCACACCGAGGGAGTAGATGTCGGCGCGGTGATCAGTGTGCGGGCTGCCCGTGGCCTGTTCCGGTGCCATGTAGGTCGGCGTGCCTAGCGCTACACCGAGGGAGGTGAGTCCGCTGACCCCGGCGGCATCGGCGGAGACCGTGACCGCCTTCGCGACCCCGAAGTCGGTTACGACCGCCACGCCTCCCGAGAGCAGCACATTTTCCGGTTTGACATCGCGGTGCACCACGCCATGCGAGTGGGCATAGCCCAAGGCGGAGACGAGATCGCGCAGGATGCGCAGGGTCCCGGAGATGGGAAACTCACCTTCCCGGGAAATGCGCGCACGCAACGACTCGCCGCTCACATACGGCATGATGAAGTAGGGGAGGCCGTCTGCTTCGCCGGCGGAGAGAAGTGGTACGATATGCGGATGTTGCAGCTGAGCCGCCAGCTGGATCTCCCGCCGAAAGCGCTCGACATTCACTCCTGCGGCGAGCTCAGGCAGGAGCACCTTGACCACCACCTTGCGGCCGAGCGCACGCTCATGAGCCAGGAAGACGCGAGACATCCCACCACCGCCGAGCTCGCGCTCCAGGAGATGGGCGTCTCCCAAGGCCCGCTGCACTTGCTCTTGAAGGATGGATGTCACGGCGTCAATGGTCGGAGCTTGGAAATTTAGAGATCCCGCCGGGAGAATACCAGTTTACCCGGCGAAAACCCCGAGCTCCCTGAGCCGTCCCTCGAGGAATCGCCGTTGCGGCTCCTGCCGGGTGAGGCGGAGCGCGCGGCGGTATGACGCTATGGCGTCGGCGGTGCGGCCCAGCCGGCGACAGAGCTCAGCCCGGGCAGCGTGCGCCAGCTGATAATCACGAAGCTCACCCCGCGCCAGAATGCCGTCGATCAGAGAAAGACCGGCTGAAGGGCCGTCGCGCATTGCGATGGCCGCGGCTCGATTGAGCTCCACCACCGGAGAAGGATCCGCTCGCAGCAGCACGTCATAGAGTCCGACGATCTCGGTCCAGTCGGTCGTTTCGGCGCTGGCGGCTTCGGCGTGGACTGCTGCGATCGCCGCCTGCAGCGTGAACGGGCCAAATTGCCGAGACCGCATGGACCGCTCCACCAGGGTCACTCCCTCGGCGATCAGCTCGTGATTCCAGCGCGCGCGATCCTGCTCGTCCAGCAACACCAGCTCGCCTGCCGGGGAGGCCCGTGTCTCGCGGCGGGACTCATGCAGCAGCATCAGGGCGAGTAGCCCCATCGCCTCCGCTTCGGGCAGAAGCTCCACGAGAAGCCGCCCCAGCCTGATGGCTTCCGCCGATAAATCGTGACGGGTCAGGGAAGTACCGGAGGAGGCGGAGTAGCCCTCGTTGAATACGAGATAGATGACCTGCAACACGCTGGCAAGACGCTCGGGCAGGTCGGTGCGGGCGGGCACCTGATACGGAATGTTGGCTGCCTTGATTTTCGCCTTTGCCCGGACGATGCGCTGGGCCAGGGTAGGCGCGGGAGCGAGGAAGGCGCTGGCAATCTCTTCCGTGGTGAGCCCGCATACTTCGCGCAGCGTCAGCGCCACCTGTGCGTCGGGCGGCAAGGCCGGGTGACAGCAGGTAAAGATCAGTCGCAGACGGTCGTCCTGAACACCTTCTTCTTCGAACTCTTCGGGCTGGGTGATCCCGTCGCCCAACTGGTCTGCCAAGGGACGCAGGGACGCATCGAAACGGGCTCGCCGGCGCAGTGAGTCGATGGCCTTGAACCGCCCGGTTGAGATCAGCCAGGCGCGCGGGTTCCGCGGAGCGCCGTCCTGAGGCCAGCGCTCCACGGCGGCAGAAAACGCCTCCTGCATGGCCTCTTCCGCCAGATCGAAGTCTCCCAGCAGACGGATTAGAGTGGCCAGGACTCGGCGGGAATCCGTCCGGAAGATCTGCTCAATGGTGTCTTGCGTCGGGCCTTCTCCCTTATGCCCTGGCGCCGGCTGCCTCCTCCCGTTTGGCGGATTCGGCGGAGAAGTCCACCACCGGGCGAACCTCGATGCTACCGAGTCGGGCCGAAGGAATGCGGGCGGCGACCTGGATGGCGTCGTTCAGGTCCTTGGCGTCGATCAGATAAAATCCGCCGAGCTGCTCTTTGGTTTCAACGAAGGGGCCGTCAGTGGTCGAGATCTTCCCATTGCGAACCCTTACGGTGGTGGCAGTGGGCGTGGGCTGGAGCGCCTCACCCGCCACGTACTTCCCGTTCTTCCGGATATCCTCGGTAAACGCGAAGTACTCGTTCATGATCGCCTCGGCATCTGACTGAGGCATGGTCTCCCAATTCTTTTCGTTCTCGTAGATGAGACAGAGGTATTTCATGAAATCCTCCTGTTGGGGTGGCCCTTCGGGACGTGTAGTAGTCGTTCGGGGCCGGGGCAAATCGACAAGCTCAAGACGTGATTGGCTGATCGACGGTTACAATGGGCGGTTCCTGGAGGGCTGGGACCTAGTAGCCAGTGTTATGGAACGCCTTGATCCGGTCGTCCAAGTCGGGGGGGTCGGTGGAGATGACCTTGCCCCATGGGGTTACATCGATTCGGACCTGCGCGGCGCCCGGAATAGCGGTGGGACCGTAAGCAAAGCGCCACCAGGGGGGATGCTGGAGGAGCCGCGACATGCCGTCCCAGTGGATCGTGACGCTTTCTTTGCCCATACGGGGGGGCGGCGCCCCCAACAGCTTGCCTACGCTAGTGAAGGCAGCCGCCCAGGATGCGCCGGTGATCAGCGCACCAAAAAACGCGAAGATCAGAAGCATCCAAATCAGTCGCGCCATGCGGGCTCCCTCAGTCCTTCAGCGAGCGGCTCTCCTCTTTCAATACGGCCAGGCTCTTGATACCCAGGCTGAGGAGCGCCTGAAAGGTTCCCTTTACTCCGACCTTGGCTCCGGTACGCGGAGGATCCGAAGTCTGGCTGACCACGGTCAACGTGCCGGTCTGGTCCCGGACTTCATACGCCCCGACTCCAAGGCCGCCGACCGAGCCTTTGACGTTCCCCTCGATGTGCACGGTCTTGCCGTCATAGTGCGACGGATCATTCAAGAGGTCCCGGATGGGCGTAACCCCGGCACAGCCTGAAAGAAGCCACGCACTCGCGGTCAGAGCGAGAGGGAGCAGACGCACATTAGGGAATGCTGTAACCATAAAAAGCCGACTCCGCTGGAGAAGCTGTGAGCCACGGGAAAACTCGCAATCTACTCCAGGATCAGGGTGACGCCAGCAATCCATCAGGCGTCTGGCAGCCGGTTACCAGTCGGTGGGGCGGTAATCCTTCAGGAACTGGCCCCACACATGGCAGCCGGAGTTCACGCCGGAGATAATGGGATCGAGAATCCGGGCAGCGCCATCGACAATATCCAGTGGCGGATGGAATCTGTGCTCGGCGACTTTGCGGGCCGCGATGTCCGCGGGGTCCTCATCGGTGACCCACCCGGTATCCACGCTGTTCATGTGAATGCCGTCGCGATGGTAGTCTGTAGCCGATGTGCGGGTCATCATGTTGAGCGCCGCCTTGGCCATATTGGTGTGAGGATGGCGGGTGGTCTTGAAGTTTCGATAGAATTGCCCCTCCACAGCCGAAACGTTCACGATGTGTTTCTCGTTTCCTGGCGTGCGCAGCAGGAGCGGCTTGAGTCGCGCATTGAAGATGAACGGGGCCACGGCGTTGACGAGATGAACCTCCAGTAGCTCCACCGATGGTACCTCGTCCAGGAGGAGCCTCCACGAATTCCGCTGCCGCAGATCCACCTGCTGCAGGTCTTGATCGAGCACGCCTGAGGGGAACAGGTGTCGCTCGCCCCAGTGTTCCTCCGGAAGCAGCCGCACCTGGGAGAGCTGAGCCGCGTGGGTAATTCCGGAGAGCGCAGGCTGGGATGAATCAACCGGACGAAGTGACTCATGCTCCCGCTCGGGTAACATCCGATACTCCCGGAGTCCCTCGTAGCTGCCGAGCAGCCGGCGAACAGCCATCGGCATGTGGCCAAATGAGCCGGTCTCAGCGTCCATCATGTGCTGATAGAAGTCCGGCGGGCGGCGCACGGTCTGGCAGGCGTTGTTGATGATGAAATCGAGGCGATTGCGGGTAGCGAGCAGATGGTGGCAAAAGGCTTCAACGCTGGGCGTGTGCCGCAGGTCGAGCCCAAAGATCTCGAGCCGCTCGGACCATTCGGCAAAGTCAGGCTCCCGGGCGTAGCGGGCCGCAGAATCGCGGGGAAACCGGGTCGTGACGATGAGCTGGGCTCCCGAGCGCAGCAGCTTGATTCCAGCCTGGTAGCCAATCTTGACCCGCCCTCCCGTCAACAGCGCCACCCGCCCCGACAGGTCCGCCAGCTCAGCGCGTTTGGCAAAGTTGAACTCGGCGCACGCCGGGCACAGCTGATCGTAGAAATGGTGGATCCGCGAAAAGGGCTGTTTGCAGATGTAGCAGTGCTGCGGATCGAGGCATTCTTCCGGTGCGCTGCGGTCGGTGATGTCCTGAGGCTCGAAGCCGGATGGAGGAAAAACGTTCGGCGTTGTAAAGACGGTCTGCCGGCGCAGGCTCCGAATGCCGGTGCGGCTGAGCGCGGCCTCTTCCCGCTTGATCCTTTCGGCCTTCCGGAGCCGAACCGTGGCTTTCACCATCCGGCGGCGCGCGTTGGTGTCGGGCACGTACACCGCGCCGGCCGCATTGAGCAGCCGGTGACGATCCTCGGGGGGAACCGCGGCCAGCAGTCCGCGATCGGCAACCACGGCCTCGAGCAGGTCGACGGCCGCACGAACCCGCTCGAGGAGCGCCTGGTCTTCGGAGGAAACGCTGAGTTGTCGGTGAGTCATGCGAAAAAGGCTAATGCGGTGCTTCGTCTCCGCAAAGCCAGCGATCACGCCAGCGACGCCTACAGATCGCCATCCGGCGAACCCTGGCCTCTCGACCCGGGACTGTCCACTTCCGCCATCTCGTGCAGCTCTGGCGGATAGGCATTCGGGTCCAGGTCAACCGGTAAACTGACCTCCAGCACTTCGCCCTCCACCGTCACGAAGGCGCGGTCCCCGGGTCCCGGTTCTACGGTACCAAACCCGGTGAAGCTGCCGAAGGCAGGGATCAGCGCTCCAGTTTGGCCGATGAGGAAGCAGGGAAGCGTCTCCCGCTGCAGTCCGCGGCCCAGGAGAGTGATGCCTGGATGTATATGGCCGGCGAGTCCGTAGGCGTCGCCCTGGGCTACCGGCTCGTGGCGGAAGACAAAGGGCGGAACGAACGCCGGCGCGTTGACGCAGTTGATCCGGAGGTCGCTGGGCGGGTCGCCGGCGTGACGGTCGTGGTTGCCCCGAACCAGCAGGATCTCGACCGGAGCGGCGAGGCTGCGCCAGCGCCGCAGCTCGGCCAGAGTATGAGAGGCGATGCGTCCCGCCTTGGCGTGGAACAGGTCGCCCAGCACGACCATGCGTCGGGCACCGGTTCGGGTGAGGGCGCTATCCAGCCGAGCCAGATCGTCGCTGGTGGTGCCGATGGGAATGGGGATACCGGTGGCCCGGAAGGTCGAGGCCTTGCCCCAATGGAGATCGGCTACAATCAAGGTGCTTGCGTTGGGCCACCAGAGCGCACGCTCAGCCAGGAGATAGATCTCTTCTCCCGCGATCGTCAACATCACATCCGTCATCGAAACCCTCTGCCTCGTCCCCGGGCAAACCGCGCCCTCACGTTTCCGGCGGCAGCCGCACGTTCCAGTGGTGCCGCCAGCCGGCGGACCCGATCGAGAAACTTCTCGCTGCTCACCTGCTCCCGGGCGCGGTCCACCAGCAAGGCGAACGCAAGCGGGGTGGGGCGGCGACATTCCTTGATGCTGATGCGCCCCTGGCCGATCCGCTCCAGGGTTCGGCCCAACCGGCTCCGCTCCAGCTGCTTCTCCAACACCTCGCGGTGCGCCTGAAACAGCAGCAGGTTGTCCGGATCGTAGCGGGCGAACACATCATATAGAAGCCCGCTGGAAACCTGGACCTGTTTAACGCTCTTGTTCCGGCCCGGATAGCCCTGAAAAATCAACCCGGCCACCCGTGCGATCTCCCGGAACTGACGCTTGGCCAGCTCGGCTGCGTTGAGGCTTGCCGGGATATCGTGAACCAGATGATCAGTGGATACCAAGCCCGCGTCGAGTGCTTCCTCCAGTTGGGCCCGGTCGGGAGAGAGCAGCTCGAAACCGTAATCGTTGGCGGCCAGGGTGAAGGTAATCGGCCCCAGCTGAGCCAGTCGATAGGCGAACAGCGCCGCGAGCCCCTCATGCACCAGCCGGCCCTCGACGGGATAAAAGAAAAGGTGGTGTCCTTCACGGGTCTGCACCCGCTCGATCAGCAACTCGTCGGCCGCGGGAAGGCAGGACCACTCGGCCTGGAGCTCGAGGATGCCCCTCACGGCTTCCATTTCAGCCGCTTGATAGATGCCCCGACGAGCCTGGTCGAGCTTGTTCCGAACCGCTGCGGCCAGCTCGGGTGAGAGTGGAAACCTGGCGCCGGTCCAGTGAGGCACCACCGAGGTCGTCTCCCGCGCTGTCTTCACCCAGGCGGTCATCTCCCGGACCCGGACGAACTCCAGAGTCCTACCGGCAAAGGTGAACACATCACCGGGCCGAAGCCGGGCGATAAAGTTCTCCTCCACCGTCCCGATCGCTTTGCCCCGAACGAAACGGACCTTCATCGCCGCCTCGCTCACGATGGTGCCGATCGACATCCGATGTCGCGCGGCAACCATGCGGTCCCGCGGCACGAGTACGCCGTCCCGCTCCACCAGCTTGTTGTATTCGGGATACGCGCTCAGAGCCGTGCCGCCGCGGGTGATGAAGTCCATGACCCAGCGCCACTCGGCATCGGTCAGGTCGCGGTAGGCCCGGGTGGTCCGCACTTCCGCCAGGAGCTCATCGGGCCGGAATCCACCGCCGACGGCAATGGTGACGGCATGCTGGGCGAGGAGATCCAGGGGACGCTCCACCGGAGGCCGCGATTCGATGGCGCCCTCAGCGAGTGCATCGCGGGCGGCGGCGACGTCCACCAGCTCCAGGGCATTGGTCGGCACGCAGGTGAGCCGGCTGACGGCGCCGGGCCGATGACCGCTTCTGCCGGCCCGCTGAATCAGCCGGCCAACCGCTTTGGGGCTGCCCACCTGGAGGACACGGTCGACCGGGGTGAAATCGACTCCGAGATCCAGCGTCGATGTGCAGACGACGCAGCGAAGCCGCCCGTCGCGAATGCCGTCTTCGACCCACTCTCGAGTGTCCCGGTCGAGCGAACCATGGTGCAAGGCGATAACGCCGGCCCAGTCGGGCCGAGCGCTGAGCAAAGCCTGAAACCACAGTTCGGCAGTGGCCCGGGTGTTGGTGAACACAAGGGACGTGTTGCCCTCTTCGATCGCGGCAATCACCTCGGGCAGCAGTCGCAGGCCGATCTGCCCTGACCAGGGAAAGCGCTCCATCGTCTCCGGAATCAGGGAATCGACCTGCAAGCCCTTCGGCACCAGCCCCCGAATGATTCGGCCGGGGCGTTCGAGTCCTTCCGATGTCAGGCCCAGCAGAGTGTCGCGAGCGGTGTCGAGATTTCCCAGGGTGGCGGAAAGTCCCCAGATCCGGAGCTCGGGCCGCCAACGGCGCAGTCGAGCAAGCGCGAGCTCGGTTTGGACCCCGCGTTTCGAGGCCATCAGCTCGTGCCATTCATCCACCACCACCAGTTCCAGGTGCTCGAACAGCGTGGGCGTCTCAGACCAGGTGAGAAGAAGCGAGAGGCTCTCGGGCGTCGTCACCAGCGCCGTCGGGAGGCGCCTGCTCTGGCGGGCGCGGACTCGGGGCTCCGTATCACCGGTACGAGATTCCACAATCCATGGAAGCCCTAAGTCTTCGACCGGCGCCCGAAGCGCGGCCTCGGTGTCAGCCGCCAACGCCCGGAGCGGCGTCACCCACAGCACGCGAAGCGATGCGGCTCCGCGCCTCCCCACCTCTCCGCTTCCTCCCCTACCCGCTGGGTAGTCTCGCAGCCATTCGAGAATCGGCCCCATCCAGGCCGCATACGTCTTTCCGGTGCCGGTAGCCGCGTGAATCAACCCGCTCTCGCCGGCCAGGTAGGCTCGCCAGACCTCTTCCTGAAACGGGAATGGCTCCCACTCCTCGGTGGCAAACCACTCTCGAACGCACTCCAGGGGATCGCGCTGGCCGCACGTGATGGTGGGTGCCGGTTTCCTCGGAGGCCCAGAAAGGTGAGGACCAGCAGACTCCTCCATTCGCCGTCTTGCCGCCCGGGCCCGCCGAAGGTCGACCGCGAGGGCAGAGCCGCGGTTGCCGCCTGATTTAGTCACTGATCGCGGCCAAATACCGCTCTGCCGAGTACTGGAAGGCTTGCCTGGCGTCCTGCATGATGTTCTGCCCGAACCACCCACCAAAGATCTGCTCGAACTGATATGGCTCGAGGACGGCAACGATCTGCCGTACCGTGGCGGCGTTGACCGGGATGTAATTGGGGTAGCTCCGCATGAAGCTCACCGTTTTTCGATCCTGTCCTACCTGAAGGATGTCTCCGCTCAGCAGCGCACCTTTCCCACCGGCTCCACCCTCCCAGTGCAGTACAGTACCCCCAGGGAAGTGTCCACCGAGGCGGAGCAGAGTGAGCCCGGGCGCAAGCTCGTGGGCATCGCCATGCCAGAACACGATGGCCGGATGAGGCCGCATGACCCACTCTCCGTCGGCAGCGTGGAGGTAGACGGGGACGTCTCCCAGGGCGCGGCTCCACTCGACGATCGACGAGTAGTAGTGAGGGTGAGAAACCGCGATAGCCGAAACGCCTCCGAGGGCCTGAATGGCCGCAACGCTGCGGTCATCTGCCAGGCTCAGGCAATCCCAGAGCACATTGCCTTTGCCGGTACGGACGTGAAGCGCCCGCTGCCCGATGGCGAATTTCGGCTCGGTTACCAGGCTGATCAACTCGGGTGCTTCGACATCCAGCCGGTTTCTATGACTGCTCTGCAGATCTTTGAGAGTGGTCCATTTCTGCCCCTCCCAGCCCACGTACTGCCGCTCGTCCTCACAGATGGCGCAGCGCTGCGGCGGGAGCAGAGACTCGGCGTACTGGACTCCGCAAGTGGTGCAGATGAAGTTGGGCACTCGTCCGCTTAGCCCGTCTCTTCCCCGCTCACGTTTTTCAGCAATGATCT
>JBJMPB010000173.1:0-8149 GCA_045803455.1 Gemmatimonadales bacterium
CACGCTGCCCTTTCCGTTGGTGCCACCAATGTGCACCGAAGGCATGACCTCGTGAGGATTTCCCAGGGACTTGAGCAGGGCGCGGGTGGTGGCCAGGCCGAACTTGATCGTGGTGGTGCGGGGAAAGAGAAAGTCGAGCGCCTCCTGGTAGCTCAGCGGCATGGGGACTCGGGGGCCCATCTTGCCATTTTAGGAACACCGGACGGAAACGAATGCGCCCCACCGACGGCAGCCTGGGTGGGGCGGTACGAAGGCGAGATTGACCTCAGCTTACCTCGGCAACCTCGACATGAGGACGTTGACCCTGCATGTGGCGGAGCAGTCGCGCGGTGGTGTCCCGAAGCGACGCCCGCGGCACCACGTCGTCGATCTGCCCATGCTCCAGCAGGAACTCGGCGGTCTGAAAACCCTCAGGCAGGTCCTGCCCGATGGTCTGCTTGATCACCCGCTGGCCGGCGAAGCCGACCACAGCGCCGGGCTCAGCCAGGACCACGTCACCCTGCATGGCAAAGGACGCGGAAACCCCGCCCGTGGTGGGGTCGGTCAGGATGGAAATGTAAGGAATGCACTCCCGGTGCAGCTGCGCGATGGCCGCGGACGTCTTGGCCATCTGCATCAGGGAGAGCACGCCCTCCTGCATCCGCGCGCCGCCAGAGGTAGAGACGATCACCAGAGGAATCTTCTTCTCCAGCGATCGGCGAGCCAACCGGGCGATCTTCTCCCCAACGACCGAGCCCATGGACCCGCCCATGAACCTGAAGTTCATCGCCGCCAGATTGAACAGCAGCCCATCGAGCTTGGCAGTGCCGGTGTAGACCGCATCGCCATCGCCACCCTTTTCCCGGGCCGCTTTCAGGCGGTCGGGATAGTTCTCGAACTCGAGCGGGTCTGCCGAGCGCAGGCCGGCATACAGCTCGCGCCAGGTTCCCGGATCGGTGAGGAGATCGATATAATCTTCGGCGGTGATCCGACGGTGCTTGCCGCACTCGGGGCAGACATTGAGCGCTTTTTCGAACTTTTCCCGGATATCGATGTGTCCGCAGCTGTCGCACTTCTCCCAGGCGTCGGCGGGAATCTCCAGCCGTTCACGCTGCGACGTCCGTGGCTTGCGTTCTTTCTTAAACCATGCCATCACGGCCATAGGGAAGCAGGTAGAGAGAGTAAGGGGACAGTTACCGAAAAAGCCCCTGCAATTTCAACCGACCCTGACGTCTGCGCTAGGCCTCGCCCTGTAAAGGCGTATCAGGCATCAGTATAGCCCGACAATCTCGAGTCCCGCGCCACCCGGAGAGCAAGGCCCAAGCAGAGAGAACAGATGATGAAAAAGGACCCACCATAGGAGAACATAGGCAACGGAATGCCGGTGATCGGCATCAGGTTGACCGTCATACCCACGTTCTCGAAAACGTGGGTGAAAAAGAGTCCCACAATCCCGAATACCGCCAGACTGCTGAACGAGTCTGTTGCCCGCCGGGCAATGCGCACCAGCACCAGGAACAAAGCCAGGAACAGGCTCAGTGCCACCAGCACGCCCACGAAGCCGAGCTCCTCGCCAACCACCGAGAACACGAAGTCAGTGTGCTGTTCCGGAAGAAACGCCAGGCGCTTCTGGGGGCCCTGAGTATAGCCTGACCCGAACCAGCCGCCCGAGCCGATGGCCACCCGCGACTGAATCGCGTGATATCCCGCGGCCCGGGGGTCCGCCTCAGGGTTCAGGAAGGTCAGCAGTCGGTTCTGTTGGTAAGGCGCGAGCCGGTTCCACAGCGGCATTGCGATGGCTCCCATCGCCAGATTCGCGGTGAGAAAGACCACCCAGTCCCAAACGTACGGGCGCCAGGCAATCAGAATCAGCACGAACACGATGATCCACAGGCTCCAGGCCAAGGTATTGAACGCCAGCAGGAGACTGATCACCGGAGTGGCGAGGAGGAACAGCATGCGAGGACGCACGCCGGACCAGAACAGCATGGCGAAGAAAATCCCCACAAAGACGAACGCGCTGCCGAGGTCGGGCTGCTTGAGCACCATGAGGCAGGGCACGCCGACGATCAGGACGGGTCCGATCAGATCGCGCAGGGAGCGGGGAGGCTCTTTGCGGCTGGATAGATACCGCGCCATCATCAGCACCGTCGCCACTTTTGCCAGCTCGGAAGGCTGCCCAATCTGATGGCCGCCGATCGAGAGCCAGCTGTGACTACTCTCGGCCGTCCCGGCTCCGGTTCCCACCACCAGCACCACCATCAACAGAAAGATGCTGAAGGCGTACAGCGCCGGTGAAATCCACTCCAGCACCCGAAGTGAGACGTGGAAGATGACCCAGGCCGCGACGATCCCGACACCGACCCAGACGAATTGGCGATACCACACGCCGGCAGCCCGGGTGGGGACATCAGTCTGTCCCGCCGAATAGAGGATGGCGAGCCCGAACAGGACCAAGGCCAGGCTGACCGTGACCAGCTGGCGATCAACGGTGGGAGCTCTCATGGCTCGGTGACCTGGGGGATTGAATCGGGTACAGCGGTCCGGGCCGCTGCCGAATCGGGGTCGAGCTCGATCGGCCGCGCCGCGTTGTCGGCGGCGGTCACGGATTCATCCTGCAGCGCACCCAGCTTGACCGGGGTGGCAGCCACAGGACCCAGGATGTAGCGCCGCAGTGTCTGCACCACGTACGGTGCCACCACAGTGCCGTGCTTGGCGAACTCCATGATCCCGCCGACGATAAGCTCCGGCTTCTCGGCCGGAGCAAAGCCGATGAACCAGCCGTGGTCGTCGCCGTGCGGGTTCTGCGCGGTGCCGGTCTTACCGGCCACGGCCAGATCGGAGTGGCGGCTGGCCGCTGCGGTACCGTGCTCAACCACCGCAATCAGCGCCCGACGGAGTCCATCCAGCTCCCGCTGGGTGAGACCGAGCGAGCGTTTGCGGTTCGAGGTCGGCTTCACGATGAAGGGAGTGACGGCCTCGCCATTTCCAGCCAGACCCTGGTAGAATCGCATCATGTTGATCAGGGTCTGCGTGTTCTCTCCCTGACCAATGGAAAAATTGAGGGTCGTTCCGGGAGGGCTCCAATAGCGTGGGCCGTAGAGCTTGTCGAAGTAGGCGGTGGAGGATGGATAAATCGGGTTAAGCTCGTTCTCCAAATCGACCCCGCTGCGATCGCGGAAGCCCATCAGCACGCCGTCCTGAATGATGGCGTCCAGCCCGAGCCTGAGTCCAAGCTGGTAGAAGTACACGTCGCAGCTGGCCGCTACCGCGCCGGTGAGGTCGAGCGAGCCGTGCCCTTCCCTCTTCCAGCAGCGGAACACGCGGTTCCCCAGTCTCATGCCTCCCCGGCAGGGCTCGGGCATCCTGGTGTTGAGCCCGATCAACCCGCGCTTCAAGGCCATGGCTGCAATAGCCAGCTTGAACGGTGAAGCGGGGGGGTACCGGGCCTGAATGACGCGATTGAGCAGGGGCTTGGCTGGATCGTTGTTGAGCTTGCGCCATTCGGCGGAGGAGATGCCTCCCACGAAGTGATTGGGATCGAAGTTGGGAGCCGAGTACAGGGCCCGGATCTCGCCATTCGGGGTCATCGCCACCATGGCGCCCCGCACTCCGGCGGGCCAGATGCTGTCGATGTAGCGCTGCAGATCCAGGTCCAGCGTCGTGACGATGGGCATTCCCGGAGTGGGCTGAAGGGTGGCGGATGCAGCCCCTTCGCGCACCAGACGTCCCCGGGCGTTCACCTCGATGTAACGGACGCCGTCGTTGCCCCGCAGGGTGTCGTCGTACTCCCGTTCCAGTCCGGCCTTCCCCACGATCGATCCCAACACAGCACCGGGATACCTGTCGGCCGTCAGATCGCCCTCCGTCACCTCGGATACATACCCGACGATGTGGGCCACCGACTTTCCTGCCGGGTACAGCCGCTTGGGCTCGGCTTGAATCACCAGACCGGGCAGCACCGAGCGGTGCTCCTCCAGCTTGGCAATGACATCGAACGACGCATCGCCGAATACCAGCGCCGGTTGATACCGCGCCTGCTTGTAGCGGTCGATGATGTCGCCCACCTGACCACTGTCCAACGGCACGTAGCGCCCCACCCGGGCAAGCACCGCCCGGAGGGAGTCCGCCGAAGGGGCGAGCAGCTTTACGGAATAACCCGGCACGTTCTCGGCGATGACGAGCCCGTTGCGGTCGAGGATCGTCCCGCGGGGCGGGGTGAGAGGAATCGGGCGAAGCCGGTTGGTCTCGGCCTTCAGCTGGAACTTGTCGTGTTGGATGACCTGGGTCCGAAAGA
Organism: Gemmatimonadales bacterium; assembly: GCA_045803455.1. Classification (GTDB taxonomy): domain Bacteria; phylum Gemmatimonadota; class Gemmatimonadetes; order Gemmatimonadales; family GWC2-71-9; genus CAVVWJ01. The sequence goes on from JBJMPB010000173.1 coordinate 4,277, forward strand.
ACGCTCCGCACAGCACCAGGAACGCGCCGAACAGAACCAGACGGGCAATCTCGGCGCGCTCCCGGACGCGGTATGAATCGAAGCCGTTCACGCGTCCAGCCGAATGGAGAACCAGGCCCGGAAGGTGATCAGAAGCAGCAAGGCAAATCCTGCGGTGGTGAGCGCCTGCAGCGGGCTATAGACGGTAAGCTCGGCCAGCAGTTGGCTGCGCTCGCTTCCGCTCATCACCAGGACGATGAGGTCGCGAAACCAAAGACCGACCGCAACGAATGCAGCGTTGACCAGTACGTTGTCGGCAAAGAATACGGCTCGGCCCCAGGCGGCGAAGTAACCCACGAGGGTGTGGGCCAATGCTCCCGCGCCGAAACGGGCGGGCGTCAGCGTGTCCTCGATCATGCCGATCAGGAACCCGGCGAGAGCTCCGGCTCCTGCCCCGCTCCGCATGGCAAACAGCATCAGCGCTATCAGCAGAAAGTCGGGGCTGACCCGGGCGCTGCCCAGGCGTGGCCGGAGATAGAATTGAAGAACCAGGAGCACCAGCATCACCAGCAATAGCTGGGCCCGGGTAACCCGTGGTGGACTCATGGGGTGGAGTCTCTGCCGCTCACGACGTTGGCGGTGGGAGTTCCGCCCAACATCGGCGAGCTCTTCGGCGACGTGGAGTCTCTGCCGCTCAAGGTGTTTCCGGTGGGAGCTCCGCCCAACATAGGCGAGCTCCGGTGCAGCGAATCCCGGCGAGCGGCCCGAGCCGCTCTTGCCGCCTGAGCAAGAGAGTCGGCCCGCTGCACGCGTGCGATCGAATCCAGGCGCATGGCCTCCAGCTGGGAATCCGTCGGGAAGGAATTAGCAAGGTCGGTCGCGCGGGTCCCAACCAGGATCAGCACATGTGCAGCCGAGCCCGGATTGGCCGCTGGCCTCAGCCGGTAGACTCGCTCCCAGCCGGCCTCTTCTCGCAAGGTGCCGTTGACCGTTCCTACGGGAATTCCCTTGGGAAAAACGCCGCCCAGTCCGGACGAGAGCACCAGCGTCCCAAGGGGGACTGAATCGCGATAGGGAACGCCGCGAAGCTCGAGCGAGCCCTCGGCATTCCGGTCGTCGGCCGAGGGCGCCACCACGCCAAGCGCATTCCCACTGACCGTGAAGGCGCTGACCCGAAACTCGGGATGGGCCCAAGTCATGGCAACGCTGCTCCGGGGTGTGACACTGAGAACCATCCCGATCAGCCCCTCTGGAGAAACCACGGGATTGAACGGAGCAACGCCCTGGCGAGACCCCGCGCTCAACAACAGCGTGCGGCCGTCAGTGGCGTGCGGCTGGTGCAGCACCTCGGCCGGCACGTAGCTGGCCGAGAGTCGGTGGCTCAGCTTGAGGAGCTGCCGAAGCCGTTCATTTTCCGCCCGGAGCGAGGGAAGAAATTGGGCCAGGTAGGCCGCGGAATCACGCTGGGCGGTGAGGATCCGGAAGCGGACCCGGCTGGTCCGGCCTTCCTCGGCGCGGGTCTGCAGCCAGACGAGCGGGGACAGAACCGTTCGCCTCAGGGTATCGGCGATGTTGTAGCTCCATCCAGTCGGCGAGAAGAGGCACACAACGGAAAGGCCGAGACAGAGGATGAAAACCACGGTGTCCCGGCGGGTGTAGCGACGATCGGAAATGCTGGACATGCTCAGGAGGACAGGACGCTGCGGTACTTCTCGTAGTCGTCGAGAATCCGCCCGGTGCCGCGCACGACGCAGGTCAGGGGATCCTCATCGACGTGGATCGGCAAACCGGTCTCCTGCGCCAGCAGAAGGTCGAGACCGCGAATGAGCGCACCGCCGCCGGTCATCACAATACCGCGGTCTACGATATCGCTGGCCAGCTCCGGGGGCGTGATCTCGAGCGCCCGACGCACCGCATCGACGATCTGCTGGATAGGCTCCTGGACAGCCTCCCGAATTTCGGTGGAATGAACTCGCACCGTTTTCGGAATGCCGGAGACCAGGTCCCGCCCCTTGACCTCCATCTCCCGCTCATCGCCGGTTGGCGCAGCCGAGCCGATCTTGATCTTGATCGCCTCTGCGGTGGGCTCCCCCACCAGCAGGTTGTAGTTCTTTCGCATGAATTGGACGATGGCCTGATCCAGCTCGTCGCCTCCGGTGCGGATAGAGGTGTCCGACACGATTCCCGACAGTGCAATGACCGCGATCTCAGTGGTCCCACCGCCAATGTCAATCACCATGTTGCCGGTTGGGGTCTCCACCGGAAGCCCCACGCCGATGGCCGCGGCCATGGGCTCCGCCACCATGAGGACTTGCTTGGCACCCGCGGTCTCGGCGGAGTCGCGGACCGCGCGGCGCTCCACCTCGGTGATGCCTGACGGCACGCAGACGATCACCTTGGGTTTGACCCGGAATACGTGCTTGTCGATGATGGTCTTGAGAAAATAGCGAAGCATCTTCTCGGTGACGTCGAAGTCGGCGATGACGCCGTCCTTCAGCGGGCGGACAGCCACAATGCCGTCCGGCGTGCGGCCCAGCATGCGCTTGGCTTCCAAGCCAATGCCCTTGATTCTGCCGGTGCTTTTCTCGATGGCTACAACGGAAGGCTCGTTGAGCACGATACCCTCGCCTTTGACGTAGACGAGGGTGTTGGCCGTGCCCAGATCCACCGCGATCTCATTCGCGGGAAGCCAGGACATCAGATTCAGGGCGGGAACTTTCATCAAGAAGCCGCTAGGCACATGGCGCTGAAGGTAAAAGGACCGTTATGCCGCTGGAAGCTACCTCCCGCTACTGCCGAACCCGCCTGTGCCTCTGGTCGTTGGCGGCAACGCTTGGACCGGAACGAAAGCCACCCGCTCCACTCGGGCCACGACCATCTGGGCGATGCGCATGCCCCGGGTGACGCGAAAGGGCTCGGCTCCGAGATTGACCAGCGCCACCATCAACTCGCCGCGGTAATCGCTGTCGATCGTGGCCGGCGTGTTCGGCAGCGTGATCCCGTGCCGGAGCGCCAGACCTGACCGGGGCCTGATCTGACATTCGTAACCTTCGGGAACCGCTATGCTGAAGCCAGTCCGGAACAACTTCCGCTCCAGGGGTCCCAGTTCGCCTTCATCCGCACTGGCCAGGTCATACCCGGCAGATCCCGGGGTGGCCGGTGCGGGGAGCGGAAGGTCCTCGGCATGGGGCAGCCGGGTGAGGAGCACCTCCACCGTACTGCCGGACCGAGATAACTCAGACAAGGGTGTTGACGTCGGTGAGCGGCAGGCGGAAGGCCTCGGCCACACCAGGGTACACCACTTTGCCTTCAACGACGTTCAGCCCCAACCGTAGAGACGGATCGGTCTTGCACGCCGCACGCCAGCCCTGCTTGGCCAGCTTAAGTCCGTATGGCAGCGTAGCATTGGTGAGCGCGAGGGTGGAAGTTCGGGGGACGCCGCCAGGCATATTTGCCACGGCGTAATGCAGAATGCCGTCGACGAAGTAGGTGGGGTTCTCATGGGTGGTCGGCTTGATGGTCTCCACACAGCCGCCTTGGTCTACGGCAACGTCGACGATGACCGAACCGGGCTTCATCAGCTTGAGGTCGGCCCGCTTGACCAGGTGGGGGGCTTTGGCTCCCGGCAACAGGACCGCGCCGACCACCAGATCGGCCCGGCGGAGCGCATCCAGAATGTTGTGGCGGTTGGAGTAGACGGTATCTACGTTGGCCGCCAGCACATCGTTAAGGTACCGCAGCCGGTCGAGGGAGATGTCCAGAATCGTCACATGGGCGCCCAGCCCCGCGGCCATCTTGGCGGCGTTGATGCCGACGACTCCACCGCCGATGATGACCACCTCGCCCGGTGCAACTCCCGGCACTCCGCCCAGCAGGATCCCGCTCCCACCGAAC
>JBJMPB010000187.1:0-3747 GCA_045803455.1 Gemmatimonadales bacterium
TACGCACGCTGCTCGCGCAACGACACATTCCGACCCGCGGTGAGGGACGCGCATGACGATCGACCAGAGCGCCGAGAAGAATCCGCTGGTCCGGCTCGGCGAGCTCGGCCAGAGCCCCTGGTACGACTACATCACCCGCGACCTGCTCACCTCGGGCGAGCTGAGCCGGCTGATCGAGCGCGATGGGCTCCGGGGCATGACCTCGAATCCCACCATCTTCGAGAAGGCCATCGCGGGAAGCCAGCTCTATGATGAAGACATCCGTAGGATGAGCGAGGCAGGCCTCGGCGCTGCCGAGATTTTCGAGAGCCTCGCCGTCCGGGATGTGCAGGCGGCCTGCGATGCGTTTCGGCCGCTTTACCAGGAAACCCGAAGGCGGGACGGATTCGTGTCGCTGGAGGTTTCTCCGCAGCTGGCGCACGATACCGACGCGACCAGGAAGGATGCTGAGCGACTGTGGCGCGCGGTGTCACGACCAAACGCGATGATCAAGATTCCGGGGACTCAGGCCGGCCTGGCGGCGATCACAGACTCGATAGCCGCCGGCATCAACGTGAACGTGACCCTGCTGTTCTCGGTGCAGCGGTACGCCGAGGTGATCGAGGCTTATCAGCAGGGACTCGAGCGCCGGATGGAGCGCGGCCTGCAAATCGGCGGGATCTCGTCGGTGGCCAGCTTCTTCGTCAGTCGGGTTGACGCTAGAGTCGACCCGCGGTTGAGCGAGGCAAATCAGGGATTGCGGGGCAAGATCGCCATTGCCAATGCCGCGCGCGCGTATCAGCTCTTCCGGGAATCGCTCAGTACCGAGCGTTGGGCACGACTCGAGCGGGCGGGGGCGACACCCCAGCGCCCGCTCTGGGCCTCTACCAGCGCCAAGGACCCGGCATACCCGGACGTCTACTACGTCGAGGCGCTGATCGCGCCCGATACGGTCAACACGGTCCCCCCGGAAACGCTCGAGGCCTACCGGGATCATGGCGCGCCCGCGGTCCGGATCGACGAAGCCATCGAGGCTGCTTCGGGGCAACTCGCCGCGCTGGCGCAGGGTGGCATTCTCCTGGAGGCGGTCACCGGCGAGTTGGAGAAGGAGGGTGTCTCCAAGTTTGCGGCCTCTCACGCATCGGTGCTGAGCGGGATCGAGGCTAAGGCGGGGACGCTGGCTGCGCGATGAAGTGGTTGTGGAGATCGCTCCGCCGGATATCGCTCACCAGGTGGATCCTCATTTCCATGGTCGTCGGCGTTCTGATCGGCTGGCTGAATCCCGGCCTGGGCGAGAGCCTGAAGCCACTCTCGACCATCTTCCTCCGGATGATCAAGGCGGTCGTGGTGCCGCTCATCTTCGGCAGCCTGGTGATCGGTATCGCGGGCCACGGGGCCGACATGAAACGGGTCGGTCGCCTGGCGCTCAAATCCATCATCTATTTCGAGATTATCACCACCCTGGCGCTGGTGGTGGGACTGGCAACGGTCAACCTGACTCGGCCAGGGATCGGAGTACAGCTCACGGCCTCGACCAGCGAGGGACAGGAGCTGGCGCAGAAGACGCCGTCATTTGCCGCATTCCTCGAGCACATCGTGCCGCAGAGCTTCTTCGAGGCCGCGGCCAACAACGAAGTGCTCCAGATCGTCTTCTTCTCCATCATCTTTGCCGTGGCTCTCTCCCAGGTGAGGAATGGCCCCAAGCAGGCCATGCTCGGCTTTTGCGAGGGTCTGGCGGAGACGATGTTCAAGTTCACCGGCATCGTGATGAAGTACGCTCCGATCGGCGTGGGAGCGGCGATAGCATTTACCGTTGGGCACAGCGGCCTCGGCGTGCTGCTCAGCCTGGGCAAGCTGGTTCTGACGCTTTACCTGGCGCTGGTGATCTTCATCCTGGTGGCGCTGGTACCGGCGGCGCTGATTGCCCGGGTTCCCATCCGGCGATTCATCGAGCTGGTCAAGGAACCCGCGCTGATTGCCTTTGCCACCACCTCCTCCGAGGCCGCATTGCCCAAGGCGATGGAGAACATGGAGCTGCTGGGCGCACCCCGGCGCATCGTCGCGTTCGTCATCCCGACCGGATACTCGTTCAATCTGGACGGCTCGACACTCTATCTCGCCGTGGCCGCGATCTTCGTGGCCCAGGCTGCCGGGGTGCCCCTCAGCCTCGGGTACCAGCTGATCATCCTTTTTACTCTGATGATCACCAGCAAGGGGGTGGCCGGCGTGCCTCGCTCTTCGCTCGTCATCCTGGCAGGGACGCTGGCCCATTTCGGCCTGCCGCTGGAAGGCGTGGCGGTGATCCTCGGGGTCGACACCCTGATGGACATGGGCCGTACAACGATCAACCTGGTGGGCAATTGCCTGGCATCGGTAGTCATGGCGCGCTGGGAGGGAGAGTTCGGTCCCCAGCCGGTCCTCGCCTCACCGGCACCGCTGGTGGTGCGAGAGCGTACCGGCACCTGAAGAGTTCTCAAGCATGATCAACCCTTAGGGTTTTCGATGATTCCTCGATCATTCCGCGGGCTCACGGGAAGCTTGCTTCTCGCCGTTTCTTCAGCTGCTGCCCAACAGACCACTCCTTCAGCTCCGGCAAATGCGCCGCCGCGCTCCGCTCCCATCAGCAATATCCGCTACGAGATCACCTTCGATTCCACCACCGCGCGCAACCGACTGATAAAGGTGATGATGTCGTTCGATGTCGGGAGCACCGGGCCGGTATTGTTGTCGCTTCCGGCTTGGACGCCGGGAGCATATGAGATCAGCAACTTTGCCCGTTGGGTGGTCAACTTCTCGCCGGCCTCCGCCGGGCAGCCGATCCGGTGGGACAAACTCGACTATGACACCTGGCGGCTGCACCCGGCCGGGAGCCGCTCCCTCTCGGTGCGCTTCGATTACATCGCGGACACGCTGGACAACGCGATGGCCTGGGCCCGGCCCGATTTTGTGCTGTTCAACGGGACCAATTTGCTGCTATACCCGGAGGGGGCCGGCTTCGACTTCCCGGCCACGGTTATGGTCAAGACCCAGCCCAACTGGACCGTCGCCACGGCCATGAAGCCGGGGCAGGCGCCGGGGTCATACCAGGAGCGCTCCTATCACGACTTGGTGGACATGCCCTTCTTTGTGGGCCGCATGGACTACGACAGTATGCAGGTGGCCGGTCGCTGGACGCGTCTGGCGACCTATCCCGCGCGAGCCCTGCCGGACAGCTCCCGCAAGCAGCTGTGGAACGAAATCGGCAAGGTGATTCCAGCCGAGTCGGCGGTGTTCCGGGAGACGCCGTGGAGCAGCTACAACATCATGATGATTTTCGACCCTAGGTACGGCGGCTACAGCGCCCTGGAGCATCAGAGCTCTCATGTAGGCATCTACAACCCGAGCATCATCGGCAATCCCCTCCTGGCCTCGATCACCGCGCACGAGATCTTCCACGCCTGGAACGTCAAGCGGCTTCGGCCGGCGGAGATGGTGCCGTACGACTACCACCAGGCCCAGCCGACTCCCTGGCTCTGGGTCAGCGAGGGGATAACCGACTACTACGCCGACCTCGCGCTGGTTCGCGGCGGCATCATCGACTCCACTCAGTTCGTGGCATTGACGGCCAATAAAGCCAACACCGTCGACATGACTCCGCCCACCGCCCTGGAAGACGCATCCCTGTCGACCTGGATCCATCCGGAAGACGGCAGTGGGTACATCTATTACCCGAAGGGCTCTCTCGCCGGGCTGTTGCTGGACATTCAGATTCGCGACGCCAGCGACAAT
>JBJMPB010000202.1:0-3898 GCA_045803455.1 Gemmatimonadales bacterium
CGCGCCCCTTCGGAGCAGCCCCCTGCGCCGGATGCAACTTCCTGGCACAACGGTGATGGAGGCTGTGAACGCCCGAAAACACGACAGGCACTATGTGACCATGATGATGTTGCCACGACAACCTTCTATAGCAGCGACTGGCGATGGACTCCGCAGGGCGCGTTAGCACGAGGGGAGGAGACCGGGGCTGTCTCTCAGGAGGCCTACCCAGGTTCAGGGAGTGCCCCGGGCTCCGACCGACGAGTGCTACAGCGCCCGAAGGAGCCCACGCCAGTCGCCCAAACTTTGCTAACCTGATCTGATGCATTCACTCCGAAGCGAGATCGTCTTCCTCTTCGACGTCGACAACACCCTGCTCGACAACGACCGGGTGATCGCCGATCTGCGTCAATATCTCGTCCGCGCAATCGGCCCCGCATCGGCCGACCATTACTTCAGGATCTTCGAGCAGCTTCGGTCCGAGCTGGGCTACGCGGACTATCTCGGCGCCCTGCAGCGCTACCGGGTCGTCTATCCCCGGGATCCCTGTCTGCTGGAGATCTCCTCTTATCTGGTGAACTATCCCTTTGCCGACCGGCTCTTCCCCGGATCGCTCGAGGTGCTGGACCGGTTCGCGGTATTTGGCCCGACCGTGATCCTGACCGACGGAGACGTGGTATTCCAGCCCCGTAAGATCGAGCGCTCCGGATTGGATGACGCGGTTGAGGGCCGGATTCTGGTCTATATCCATAAGGAAAGGGAGCTGGACGACGTCGCCGCCCGATATCCCGCGGACCACTATGTCCTGGTGGACGACAAGCTCCGCCTTTTGGCCGAGTTCAAGGCGGCCTGGGGGCCCCGGGTCACCACCGTCTTCGTCCGTCAGGGACACTACGCCCTCGACTCGGTAATTATCGCCAACTATCCGCCGGCCGATGTGACTATTGATCGGATCGGTGATCTCCTGCAGTACGACCTACCCATGTTGCTCGGCGCAACCACCGCGCTGGGCGAAGGGAAGAGAGTATGATGAACCCGACTCAACAGCTCAGCGCACTCGGACAGAGCCTTTGGCTCGACAACATCACCCGGGAAATCCTCAAGAAGGGCACGCTCAAGCATTACATCGGCGAGCTGTCCGTCACCGGGCTCACCTCCAATCCGACCATCTACGATCATGCTATCGGCAGCGGCGACTGGTACAATGGGCAGATCCAGGAGCTGAGCGCAGCCGGACTATCTGGTGACCAGCTCTTCTTCGCGCTCGCGGCGGAGGACCTCACCCATGCCGCCGACCTCTTCCGGCCGGTCTATCAGCGAACCAACCACCTCGACGGATGGGTCTCGCTCGAGGTGTCGCCGATCCTGGCACATGACACGCGGCGTACCCTGGACGAGGTCAAGACGCTGCACCGGCAGATCGAACGGCCCAACGTCTTCATCAAGATTCCGGGCACGCCTGAGGGACTTCCCGCCATCGAAGAGGCGACCTTCAAGGGAATCCCCATCAACGTCACCCTGCTCTTCTCCAGGGAGCAGTACCTCGCGGCAGCGGAGGCGTACCAGCGTGGCATCGAGCGCCGGATCGAGAAGGGCCTGAACCCGGACGTTGTCTCCGTTGCCTCGGTATTCATCAGCCGCTGGGACAAGGCGGTGCAGGAGCGGACTCCGGCCGGGCTCAGGAACCGGCTGGGAATCGCAATCGCGGGCCGGACCTATCGTGCCTACCGCGAGCTGCTCGCCTCGCATCACTCTGAATGCCTGGCCAGCGCCGGTGCCCGGCACCAGCGGCTGCTCTGGGCCAGCACCGGGACCAAGGATCCCCGGGCCTCGGACGTGCTGTACATCGAGGCTCTGGCCGCGCCCGACACCATCAACACGATGCCGGACGCGACCCTACTCGCCTTTGCTGATCACGGCCAACTTCGCGGTGAGATGCCGGAGGATGGGGGCGACGCCGAGTCGGTGATCGCCGACTTCGAGCGCGCCGGAATCGATGTTGCCAAGCTTGCGGAACAGCTCCAGCGGGAAGGCGCCGAGGCGTTCGTAAAGTCGTGGAACGCGCTGCTGGAGCGGATCGCAGCCAAGTCGGAGGCGTTGGCGGCATCATGACCTCGACTCAAACCGCGCCGCAGAGCGGCGGGGGGACGACAGATTGGGCCGAGCTGGACCGGCTCTGCATCAACACCATCCGCACGCTTTCGATGGATGCGGTGCAGGCGGCAAAGTCGGGTCATCCCGGCACGCCGATGGCCCTGGCACCTGCCGCGTACACGCTGTGGCAGCGCTTCCTTCGCTACGATCCCGACGATCCCCGCTGGCCCAACCGCGACCGCTTCGTCCTCTCCAACGGCCACGCCTCGATGCTGCTGTACAGCCTGGTTCATCTGACGGGAGTGAAGGCGATGAATGCGTCGTACGAGGAGGTTGGACAGGGACGATTGGCGGTGACGCTGGATGACATCAAGAACTTCCGTCAGGCGGGAAGCCGCTGCCCCGGACATCCCGAGTACGGCTGGACTTCCGGCGTGGAGGCGACCACTGGTCCACTGGGGCAGGGAGTCGGGATGAGCGTGGGCATGGCGGCGGCAGGCCGCTGGCTCGGCGCCACGTACAACCGCCCGGGGTTCGACCTGTTCGACTACAACGTGTACGCCTTCTGCGGCGATGGGGACATGATGGAGGGGGTCGGCTCCGAGGCCGCGTCACTCGCCGGCCATCTTCGGCTTTCCAATCTCTGCTGGATCTACGACAACAACCGGATCAGCATCGAGGGCTCGACCGCCATCACCTTCACCGAGGATGTCGCCGGCCGGTTCCTGGCCTATGATTGGAATGTGCTCCGGGTGGCCGATGTCAACGACCTCGACCTCCTGACTCACGCGTTCGACACCTTCCTCGCCACCCGCGACCGGCCCACCCTAATCATCGTCGACAGCCACATCGGCTACGGCGCTCCGCACCGCCAGGACACCAAGGAAGCCCACGGCGAGCCGCTCGGCGCCGACGAGGTTCGCCTGGCCAAGGAGTTCTACGGCTGGGATCCCGACGCTCAGTTTCTGGTTCCCGATGGAGTGCGCCAGCATTTCCAGGCCGAGCTAGGCCGTCGGGGCAGCGAGGCGCATGTGGTCTGGAACCAGCTGGTCGTGGCATACCAGAAGAAGTTTCCCGATGCGGGTGTCCACATAGACTGCATGCCGAGACACACGCTGCCGAGCGATTGGGACCAGGACCTTCCAGTATTTCCTCCCGACTCGAAAGGCGTCGCCGGCCGGGACGCATCGGCCAAGGCGCAGAACGCTATCGCGCGCCGGGTTCCCTGGCTGCTGGGCGGGTCGGCCGATCTGTGGCCCTCCACCAAGACCCTTCTGACCTTCGAGGGCGCGGGCGAGTTCGAGCCACCGGAATACGGCGGAAGCTACGCCGGGCGAAACTTTCATTTCGGGGTCCGCGAGCACGCGATGTGTGCCTTCGTGAATGGCATGGCCTTGTCGGGACTCCGGCCCTATGGCTCCAGCTTCCTGGTGTTCAGCGACTACTGCCGTGGCGCGCTTCGGATCAGCGCGTTGATGGAAGTGCCGTCGATCTTCATCTGGACCCACGACTCGATCAATCTGGGCGAGGACGGGCCGACCCATCAGCCGATCGAGCATCTCGCTTCACTCCGCGCCATGCCGGGAATGATCGTGCTCCGGCCGGCCGACGCCAATGAAGTGGTGGAGAGCTGGCGGGTGATCATGCAAATCCAGGACCGGCCGGTCTGCCTGGTGCTCTCCCGCCAGGCTTTGCCGGTGTTCGATCGCAGTCAATACGCGGCGGCTGATGGAGTGGCCAGAGGCGGGTACGTCCTGGCGGACGCGCCGGCGGGAAAGCCCGATGTGCTCCTGCTCGCGACCGGAAGCGAGGTGGTGCTCTGCCT
>JBJMPB010000230.1:0-8841 GCA_045803455.1 Gemmatimonadales bacterium
CAGTCCTCAGTCCCCAGCCGCCAGAAAGAGTGCTATTCTACTTCATGCCTCAGGCATTCTTCCGTCACGGTTTACGAATCGTCCATTGCGAGTCCCTTCTGACGACTCCAGGCAGGCGTCCGAGGACTGGTGACTGGCGACTGGCGACTGATTAACATGCCCCGCTGCGCCATCACCCGCCGGGTCCACTTCAACGCCGCCCACCGGTTGTTCAATCCCCGGTTCTCCGAGGAGTGGAACCGGGAGACCTTCGGCGAGTGCAGTAACCCGAATTTTCACGGCCACAACTACGAGCTCGAGCTGACGGTGGTGGGAGAAATCGATCCCGACACCGGCTACGTGATGGATCTGAATAAACTGAGGGACCTGGCCCAGGAGCGACTGCTCCGGCATATGGACCACAAGAACCTGAACCTGGACGTTGCCTGGTTCAAAAACCTGATCCCGAGCTCGGAGAACATCGCGCTGGTCTGCTGGCGCGAGCTGCGCGCGGGTCTGCCGGCCGAGCTCGGCCTCAAGCTCCGTCTCTGGGAAACCCCGAGGAACTACGTGGACTATGAAGGAGACTAAGGCCGGGACACCGGCGCGTCCTGAGCGGACCGCCGTCACCCATCCGGAAATGCCGGGACCCGATCCCGAGCCGTTCGCCGGGAAAGTCCGCGAGATTTTGGCAGCGCTGGGAGAGGACCCGGGCCGGGAAGGTCTGCTCAAGACGCCGGAACGGGTGGAGAAGTCGCTCCGCTTTCTCACGCAGGGCTACTGGATGACGGTCGAAGAGGTGGTGGGCGATGCGGTGTTCGAGGAAAAGCACCAGAGCATGATCATGGTGCGCGACATCGAGCTCTACTCCCTTTGCGAGCACCACCTCTTGCCGTTCTTCGGGCGGGCCCATGTTGCCTATATCCCCAACGGCAAGATCCTCGGTCTCTCCAAGGTGGCGCGCATCGTGGATGTCTTTGCTCGACGGCTCCAGGTTCAGGAGCGGCTGACCGACGAAATTGCCGATGCCATCATGAACGTGCTTCACCCCACCGGCGTCGGTGTGGTGATCACGGCGGCCCACTTCTGTATGATGATGCGCGGAGTGCAGAAGCAGAACTCCCGCGCCACCACCAGCGCCCTCCGCGGCATCTTCCGCGATGATTCCAAGACCCGGGACGAGTTCCTGCGCCTGGCGCATGGAGGCCGCCTCCCCGAGTGAGCCGGCTCCAGGGGCGGCTGGCCCTTGTGACCGGTGCGTCCCGCGGCATCGGCGCGGCGGTCGCCCAGCTCCTGGCCGGGGAAGGCGCGCGCGTCGTCCGGGTGGCGCGCACGCTGGAACGCCGGACCAGCGACGCAGTGCAGGACCTTCCCTGCGACTTGACCGATTGGGATCAGGTAAACCGCCTGGCGTCGACCATCATCGACTCGAGTGGCCCGCCCGATATTCTGGTGAGCAATGCCGGCGCGTTCCTGCTCCAGCGGCTGGAAACCACCGAGCCGGCGGATCTCGATCGGCAGCTCGCGGTCAACCTGAGGGCCCCGTTTGCGGTAGCCCGCGCGTTTCTTCCGGCCATGGCCCGTCGGGGCCAGGGCAGCTTCATCACCGTGGGCAGCGTGGCCGATCACGTGGGTTATCCGGAGAATGCCGCCTACTCTGCGAGCAAGTATGGTCTCCGCGGGCTGCACGAGACCTTGCTCCAGGAATACCGCGGCACCGGCGTCAGGCTTACACTCGTGTCTCCCGGCCCCACCGACACTTCGGCCTGGGACCCGTTCGATCCCGATCATCGGGAGGGCTTTATTCCCCGGGCCGGAATGCTGCGTCCGGCCGATGTCGCCGAGGCCGTTCTGTTCGTGGCCACCCGCCCGGCTCACGTCCTCATCGACTGGCTCCGCCTTGGGCCGACCGGAAAGACTTAGCCGCAGATGAACGCAGATGAACGCAGATAAAAACTTGAAATAAGCATGATGAATGTGCCTCACGATGTCGGAGTAACGCTGGCGACCGTTCAGGCAGTGCCGTGGTTCACAAGCTCTGTTAGCCGTCTCACCCATATTACGCGTCGGCTCGAAATGAGAGTTTCAGTTAAGAGATCATCTGCGTTCATCTGCGTCGGGTACCCGCGATTAGCGGGTGCGATGCGGCTACTCCTTTTCTGTTCCATCCTGATGTCAGCCGTCAGCACCCCAGCCGACGGTCAGGCCAAGCTGCCGCCGCTGCCGGACAGCACCGGGTGGGGCGTACACGTACTCGCCGTCGCACGCGACGCACAGGGCACCGTCTGGGTCGGAACCTACGGGAAGGGGATCTATCGTCTCCCGGCAGGCGACAGTGTCTGGCAGTCGGTTCGCCACGACACCACCGCCGCGGACACCACTGGACGACGCGACTCAACGATGAGCAACTCGATCTCCTGGGACTTCGTCCACGCGTTCGGCTTCGGCTCGCGGGGGGAGATCTGGTACGGCACCGTCGGCAACGGATGGGGTCTTTCGGTGGACGGGGGGAAGACGTGGAAAAACTGGACCTACAATCAGCTCGGTCCGGAGTGGCAGTACGTGGCGCCGTCGGGGATCGTGGTGAAGGGAGACACGACAGTGATCGGCACCGCGGACGGTCTCCAGATCACCACCAACAATGGCCAGAAGTGGACCGCCATCGGCGACAAAACCGGTCCGCCGGCCAAGGGCCCCGCCGATAGTGTCTTTCCCATTCTGCTGAGCGAATACGTGCGCCGGGTGGCGGCGAACACCCGGGGCTGGACCGTGGCGACTCTCAGGGGTAACCAGCGGCTCCGGCACACCCCGACCGGCTGGATAAGCGAGCCGATTGCTGCGGCCGCGTTCGCGCCAGCCAACGCGCTACTCATCGGGCGGCAGCTGATCCAGGGCACGCCTTGCGGGCTTCGTCCGGTGGCCGACACGCTGCCTTGTCTCCGGCAGCAGGCCAAGGACACCATTGCCGCTCGCAATCCGCTGACCGTCTGGTTCCGCCGTCCGATCGCCCCCAGCGACAATTCCTACATCGACCAGACCTACCGCTACGGCTCCACCATGGGCGGGAACTTCCAGCAGCATCAGGGCGTCGAGTTCAACAATCCGGACGGCACTCCGGTGTACGCCATCGGCTCGGGCAAGGTGGTCTACGCCGGACGAGCAGAGCAGGGAGCACTCACCGTCTCCATCCGGCACGACACCACGATAAGCGCCGACGGCAAGAAATACAGGATCTACTCCACGTACTATCACAACTCCGCCCTGAAGGTGAAGGTGGGTCAGCGGGTGACCAAGGGCATGGTGATCTCGCGAGTGGGGAACACGGGCCGCGCCACCAACGACCATCTTCACCTGGAGATGGCAGCCTCGCCTACCGATTCGCTGGGCGCCATTGTGGACTCGTTGCAGCGATTTCCACCCTACACCACCAACCCCGAGCTCTGGATCGAGCCGCTGCCCAACACCGGGATCATCGCGGGGCAGGTCTTCGACGGCGAAGGCAAGCCGTTGCCCCAGGCCAGGGTCTAC
This sequence comes from Gemmatimonadales bacterium, assembly GCA_045803455.1. Lineage (GTDB taxonomy): Bacteria > Gemmatimonadota > Gemmatimonadetes > Gemmatimonadales > GWC2-71-9 > CAVVWJ01. The sequence continues at coordinate 3,508 of JBJMPB010000230.1, forward strand.
GGCATCATCAAGCGAGAGCCGGCGGAAACTCCCTTCTCCTATGCCGAAACCTACGGAGACAAGGCCCACTCCCACCCGCTTTACGGCGAGCACTTCGCCGTGAGCGACGTCCCTATCGGCACCTACACGATCGGCACCGAGATCCAGGGTAAGAAGGTGTTGCGGACGGTCGCGGTCGAGGCGGGGAAGCTGAGCTGGGTAGTCTTCAAACCGTGAGGGAAAACGTAAGCGGTAACCGCAACGGCGTGAGCGGTGAGCGGGAGAAGCTCGAGCGTTAAGGGGAGGGGTTGGATGGCCCGCTTACCGCTTACCGCTTACCGCTTACGTTTTCCTGATGTTCATCGAACTCACCGACCTTCTCCGCTGCCCCAACCCCCACGACGAGAGCTTTCTCGTCCTGTTGCCCGACAAGATGGATGGCCGGTTGGTCAGGACGGGACAGCTGGGTTGCCCGGTGTGCGGCCGCACTTTTCAGCTGGTGGACGGAGTGTTCGATGCCGGAGGGGCCCCGCCGGATTCCCGAGAGACTACCGGGCTCAGCGGCGAAAACGTCTCGGTGCTGATGGGGCTCAGCGGACCGGGAGGCTATCTCGCGCTGGTGGGGCCGGTGGCTTCGCTCTGGGAGGAGGTGGCGGCGCTCAATCCGGGGGTGGCGCTGGTCGCGGTCAATCCCCCGAAGGGTGTAACGGATTCTGCAGGAATCAGTGTGGTCCGGGCCGGAATGATTCCGCTCAAGTCGCGCTCGCTCCGGGGTGTGGTGCTAGGAAAACCTTATGCCAGTGATCCGGCGTGGGTCCGCGACGCCGCCCGGTTGGTGCTGCCGGGATTGCGCGTGGTGGGAGAGGGGAATCAGCCGCCGGAGGATCTGATCGACGTGATGGCGAGTGCGGGTGGTGTGTGGGTGGGGACGGCTAAACGGTGAGCGGGAAAGAAAAAGCGTGAGCGGTAAGCGGGAAAAGCCCGCTCAGCGGTTCTTTTTGGATAAGCGGTTGATGAGGTAAATGCTAGCTACGATGGCGATAACTACGCCGCCGATGATTTCCACCCACAAAGACTCCCACCCGAAGTTCCTCACAACATAGTCCAGAATTGCTTGTCCCGTTCACCGCTTACGCTTTTTGCAGTCCCCGCTCACCGTTTTTCCTTCCCGCTCACGTTCTTTCTTCCCCGTATAGTCTTTCGATCTCTTCTCGGTATCGCAGCTCCACCACCCGGCGCTTCACCTTCAGGGTCGGCGTCAGCTCACCCGCCTCGACCGTGAAGTCCCGGGGCACCAGCAGCAGCTTCTTCGGCATTTCGAAGCTGGCCAGATCCCGAAGCGTCGTTCGTACCTCCCGGTCCATCTTGGACTGCACCTCCGGCAGCGCGCACAGCGTCTCTGCCGTGCTGGCGCGGATTCCCTGCGACTCGGCCCAGGACGACAGCGTCACCAAATTCGGCACCACCAGCATGATGGTAAACCGGCGCCGGTCGCCCAGCATTACGGCGTTGCTCACAAACTTGCTGCTCTTCACCATGCCCTCGATCGGCTGGGGCGCGATGTTCTTGCCACCGGCGGTGACGATCAGGTCCTTCTTTCGGTCGGTGATCTTCAGGAAGCCGTCCGGATCGAGCAGGCCCACGTCACCGGTGTGGAACCAGCCCTCGCGGTCCAGCGCCTCAGAGGTGGCCTCCGGCTTCCGATAGTAGCCCGCCATCACATTTGGCCCGCGGGTGATGATCTCGCCATCCGGGGCAATGCGCACCTCCACTCCCGGAATCGGCCGGCCCACCGTTCCCAACCGGAGATGCTGGAAGGTGTTCACCGCGATCACCGGTGAGGTCTCCGTCAGTCCATAGCCCTCGAGAATCGGCATGCCGGCGGCATGGAAGAATCGGGCGATGTCGGCGGTCAATGGCGCGCCGCCCGAAATGAAGAACCGGATCCGTCCTCCGGTCCGGGCCCGCAGCTTGGCGAACACCAGATGGTCGGCCAGCCAATGCTGCAGCGCGAGCACCGGGGACACTTGTCCGCGTCCGAGCCGCTGCTCCACCCACTTCTCACCCACATTCTTGGCCCAGAAGAAAAGCTGCTGCCGGAGTTTCGAGCTGCTCCGCACCCGCTCCAGCACCCGGGCGTAAAGCTTCTCGTAGAACCGCGGCACCGAGGCCATCAGGGTGGGACGGCAGTGCTCCATGTCGGCCGCGACGGTCTCCACGCTCTCCGCGTAGTTGATGATCACGCCCGAGTGGAACATGCAGTAGTGCCCGAACATCCGCTCGAAGATGGGGGAGAGCGGCAGGAACGAGAGGCACTCGTCATTCTGCCTGAAGGTGAAGAGCTGGCAGCAGGTGGACACGTCGAAGGCGATGTTACCGTGGGTCAGCATGACGCCCTTCATCTCACCGGTGGTGCCCGAGGTGTAGATCAGCGTGGCGAGATCGTCGGGCTGAACGGCGAGCGCATCGTCCTTCCAGCGGGGATGCCGCACCCGCGCGGCGCGTCCCAAGGCGATGACCTGGCCCAGGCTCTTCACGTCCATTCCCACCGCATCGTCTTCGAACGCGATGATGTGCCGCAGGGCCGGCACCCGCATCCGGATGCTGTGGAGCTTGTCCAGCTGGTGGCGGGTGGACACGAACACCGCGACGGCGGCCGAGTCACAGAGGCAGTACTCCACCTGTTTCGGCGGCAACGTGGGATAGATCGGAACATCGGTGCAGCGCGCCGTGAGGCAGGCATAGTCGGCGATGGCCCACTCGGGCCGGTTCTCCGACAGGATGGCAACCCGGTCGCCCGGCCGGAGGCCCAGCTCCTGCAATCCGAGGCTCAGGTCCTGTACCCGGTTGGCCAGATCGGGGTAGCTCAGATCGAGCCACTGGCCATCGCGCTTGGAGCGGGCAGCCACCGGCCTGGTGCCGAACCGCGCCAGCGCCCCGAAGTACAGCTCGTTGAGGGTTCGCGCCGCGAGCGCCGACACGCTACTGGAAGATGACGATGAACCGCTGTCCGGAGCCGGGTACGGGAGCTCCGCCAGGGCGGAAGGAGCGTACTTCGACGATGGCGGTGTCTGGTTGTGCAAGAGCGACTCGGTTGAGGGTCACCGTGGTGACCGCACCATCCGTGCCAGTGTTCACCGTATCGGTGACCACGCCACCGGGAAGCTCCACCAGGTGAGGGATTACCTCGGGCGGGTCGGTGATGGTGTAGATCACCGGCCAGCCTGGCAGCGGGCCCGCCGGGTTGAAGGTCTGAACCTGGGCCACGAGGGGCAGGGACGCCGTCTCAGTCGGGGCGACGGTGAACACGGAATCGGTGACAATCAGGGTGTCGGCTGTGGCGGTGACGGTAAATTGCAGCAGTGCAGAGGACAAACTTCCGGCAAAAGCTTGCACCCGGCCGGGACCGGGCGAGACCCCGGTGATGACGCCGGTGGTCTCTTCCACCGTGAGCGTCGGGTCGGGGGCCCGCCAGGTGATTGGGACATCCACCGGGTTGCCGTCCTTGCCGAGCGCCTGGGCACTCAGGGTCATCGATTCTCCGACCTGGAGGGAGTCAGAGGCGGGCTGAGTGATTTGCAGCGCCACCACGCCGCCCTCTTCTTCCGTCAGATCGCTACAACCCGCCAGCAGCAGGGCGAAGATAGTGAGAGCCCGGCGGATCACCCCGTATCCGACGCCTTCTCGCCGCTCGGCATCTTTTCCAGCTCGGACTCGGCGTACTTGACCCAGCGCTCAGCGTCGGGTCCCTTGGCCGGCCGGGCGAGGAAGGCGCGCAGGTGCTTGGCGGCCTCCTGGAGGTCGCCCCGCTTCTTGAGCAGAAAGGCGACCCCGTAGTGCGCGCCGCTCAGCGAGTCGTCCAGCTCCAACGCGCGACGGTAGTGGCGAATGGCTTCGTCGTCCTGGCCGGTCTTGGTGCACGCGATCGCCATGTTGAGCAAGATGCGCGAGTCAGCCGGATTATCCCGAAAGGCGAGCCGGTAGGAGGTGAGCGCCGCCTCGAAGTCGCCCTGTCGTTCCAGGGCCAGACCCTCGTTCAGATAATCCAGTCGTTGGGGGGCCACGGTCTGCCGCGATCCCTTGCTGAACATGCGACGCCAGAAGCTCATGCCGAGCGGGGGTCTCCGAGCAAAGTCGAACGGACGCAAGGCGTTGGGGAAGGCCTAAGATAGTCCTGCGGAAACAGCCCCGCAACGCGAGTGGTTGGAGACAAATTCACCACAGAGGCAGGTGGATTATTGCTGAGCTTCACTGCTGCCCGTTGCTCACCCTCACGAACGGGCGTAGGTTGGGGAGACCGAGGAGGTTCGCATGCGTCGTAGCGCGCCCAGCTCGCGAGGAGTGCTGGAAGTCGATTGGCCGTTCTTCGGCGAGCTCTGTCGCGCGCTCGCTCTTCGGGTTGCCCGGGAGTATCAGCCCGAGATCGTGCTGGGCATCGCCAAGGCCGGCGTGATTCCCGGGGTCGTCGTCGCCTCCATTCTGCAGTGCGACTTCACCTCGATGGTGGTGACCCGGAAGGACGCGGACTCCCAGCCGATTCTTGTCTCCGGTCCGCCGCCGTCCATCAAAGGCCGCCGAGTCCTGGTGGTCGACGAGACCTGCGACACCGGGAGCACCATGAAGCTCGCCCTGAGCGAGGTGCGGGCGCGAAAGCCCTCGGAGGTGCGGAGTGCGGTGTCGTTCAAGACCGGCGACTACGCGCCCGACTTCCACGCCTTTGAGACCGACAACTTCATCATCCTTCCCTGGGACCGAGAGATCATCCAGGGCGGCGAGATCATCGTCCGCCCGGACTACGCGGCCCGGTTGTAATCCTCCTTCTGTCTTTTCTGCTCAGTTGCGGCAGCACCCTCCCGATTTGCAGTTAGCCCAGGTCGCCATTTCTCGCATCCAGCGAACCAACCCTTCGCCTCCCCCTCCGGGAGCGCCCTTCTCCTCGTAATTGAGCGAGTCGAGAACCCACCGTGCCGCCGAGGTTTTGATGACCGAGTCCGGATGCTCGAACAACCGGAGAGGTCGCGTGGTCGCAAGCGAGTCGCGTCGGGTGCGCATTGCCTGTGTAGAAATGAAGAGAGAGCGTCCCCGCGACATATCCCGGTTTACTCGTACCACCGAATCCACCGCCCAATACACCGTATCCCCCGCGCCCAGGTTCAGTTGAGGATAAGGGTTCTTGGTGTCGTAGTTGATGATTTGGGCAATTATCCGGCCTGCACCCTCTGCCAGATTACTGCTCTTGTTCGCTTCTATCCTCCGCTCCGGGAAAATTCCCACCAGCGGTCCCAGCTGGCACGACTGCTCACAATTCACTAGCAGGTGCTGGACATCACCGGCACCATCCCGATAGTCAAACTT
>JBJMPB010000389.1:0-3683 GCA_045803455.1 Gemmatimonadales bacterium
GAGTTCGTGTTTTACATCGGAGCCGGCGCGGTGGCATCGGCCGGAATCATTGCGCTGCTGCGAGCCCTGCCCACGATTGTCTCAGCTTTCCGTTCCGGCTTTCAGGATCTCCGGCGCAGCGTGGGCGAGATCAGCTCCCTGGTCCGCACCGACATCGATCTTCCCATCTGGGTAACTATCGCCGGCTCGGTGGCCCTGGCGCTCCTGCTGACGATCCTGCCTCAGGTCGGCGTCAACCTGCTGGGCGCCATTCTCATCATCATCTTCGGATTCTTCTTCGTTGTGGTCTCCTCCCGGATCACCGGCGAGATTGGCGTCAGCGCCAACCCGATCTCCGGAATGACCATCGCCGCTCTGATCGGGACCACCACCATCTTCCTCCTGATCGGCTGGACCGGAGTGGACCACCGGGTGGCGGCGCTGTCCATCGCCGGGGTGATCGCCGTTGCCGCAGGCAATGCGGGCGCCACCAGCCAGGACCTCAAGACCGGCTTCCTAGTCGGCGCCACGCCCAAGCGGCAGCAGATCGCCATCATGGTGGGCGCCATCACCTCCGCCCTCGCCATCGGCTGGACCATCACCCTCCTCAACAACACCTACACCAACGTGGTCCCCGAGCAGCATGCGGGGGTCACCCTGCAGGCGTCGCCTCCGGGAGCGGCTGACCGCTCGGTGACCGGGATCGGCGAGCGGATGCGGCATCAGGGCAAGGAGTGGGAGGTGGTGCGGGTGAATATCCCGACCCAGGGCGTCCAACCCGGGAAGTATCTGATCGACCCCCAATCTCATCAGGTCGCTTACTTGGTGGATCCAGGTATCGGCGGCCGGGTCCGCGAGATCGACGGCAAGCCGATCACCAAGCTCGACTCTCCCAAAGCCACGATCATGGCCCTGGTGACCGACGGCATCCTGACCCAGCGGCTTCCCTGGGGCCTGGTGCTTATCGGGGTATTCCTGACCTTTGCCATCGAGTTGATGGGACTCCAGTCCCTCCCCATCGCGGTCGGAGTCTATCTCCCGATCTCCACGTCCTGCCCGATGTTCATCGGCGGGGCGGTGCGCTGGCTGGTGGAGCGGAGATCGCGTGGAGCGCAACGTTCCCTGTTGGAGGTCGAGTCGGGGCCGGGAGTCTTGTTCTCCAGCGGGCTCATCGCCGGGGGCGCCATCGCCGGGGTTACCATCGCCGGCATTGCCGCCCTTCTGGTCTCCAAGGCCGAGGCGGCGCAGGTTCCCGCGGCCGACTACCTGGCTCATGTGGTGGGTCTGCAGCGCGCACTGGGCGGTTTTGCCACCAGCGACATGGCCGCGGTTCTGGTGTTCGCCGCCCTCGGCGCGGTGCTATATCGAGTGGCTCGCCGCTAGATGCCGCCCGGAGCACCCGTCTCACCCGCGATCAGCGCCCGGATAATTCATGCTGCGTTGATGCTGGGTGTGATCTTGTTCTTCGGGGTTGCCTGGTACGTGGGCTCGATGGCGTCCATGCCCATCTCTGCTGTGCCCGACCGCCGCGTGCTCTACCTGGGCCTGTTTTTCATCAGCGCCGTGCTCTTCGGTGCTGCCGTCTACTCCGCGGGGCGGCTCACCAGCTCCACAGCTGGGCTGTCCCAGGATGAATGGTGGCGGGCCAACCTGGGCCGGGCCATTGTGATCTGGGCCCTGACCGAAACACCCACGCTCCTGGGCACCGTGGCATATCTGCTGACCCATGATTTTCGCACCCTCATTGCTACCTTCACCGGCCTCCTTCTATTCGTGAACTACCGACCCAGCAGGCTGGCCGAGGCGTGAGTGCGAGTCGTTAGCCTGTTGCCGGCCGCCACCGAGATTGTCGCCGCGCTGGGAGACCACAGCTTGCTGGTCGGGATCTCCCACGAGTGTGATTACCCTGCCTCGGTCCTCCACCTTCCCCGAGTCACCACCACGCCTATCGATTTGGACGCCCACGGGGCCGCAATCGATGCCGAGGTCCGGCGGTTATCTCAGGCAGGACAGCCGGTCATCGCCATAGACGAAGCGGCGCTCCGGCAACTGGCTCCCGATCTTATCATCACCCAGGATCTCTGTCAGATCTGTGCAGTCAGTGATGGGCAAGTTCACCGGCTCGCGGCCGGCTTTCAGCCCCAACCCCAGGTGCTGTCGCTCACAGGATCTGGCAGGCGTGTGGGAGGACATTCGGGCGGTCGCAGCAGCCCTGCAGCTGAGTGATGAGGCGGAGGAGCTGGTTCTTGGACTTCAAAGCCGGCTCCGACGGCTGGCGGCGGAACGTCCAGCCCATTCTCCCCGGGTGCTTTGCATCGAGTGGCTCGATCCCCTCTATCTGGCTGGACATTGGGTCCCGGAGCTGGTCGCCGCGGCTGGCGGGACGGACGTCGGAGCCGCTCCGGGCAGCCGCTCAGTCCGAGCCGAATGGGCTGACATTGGACGACTCCAGCCGGAGTACCTTCTTATCATGCTCTGCGGCTTCAGCACCGCCCGAAGCCGGGCCGAGCTGGATCAGTTGACGCAGCCGGAAGCGCTGGAGCTGATGTGCCGGGTTCCCACCTGGATCCTGGATGGCAACGCGTACACCTCCCGACCCGGTCCCCGGCTGGTGGACGGTGCCAGCCGGATGTGGTCGGCATTCCATGACCGGCCCATCGCAGGAGTAGAGCGCTGGGCCACCGCTGGAGCATGCTCGGTGTGAATCCTGATTCCCTGGTCTTCCTCAAGCGTCTGCTCGACACTCCCGGGCCCTCGTCCTTTGAAGCCGCGCCGGCCCGGGCCTGGAGGGCCGAAGCCGAGAAGTTCGCCGATGCGGTAGAAGCCGACGTCTCGGGAAACTCTTTTGCCCGGCTGGATGGGTCCGGCGGGCCGCGGGTGATGTTCGCCGGTCACATCGACGAGATCGGGGTGATGGTCACCCATGTTGACGACGAGGGTTATCTCAGCTTCGATACCATCGGCGGCTGGGACCACCAAGTGTTCGTGGGACAGCGGGTGATCCTGCTCGGCCGGTCCGGCCAGGTAACCGGCGTGGTGGGTAAGAAGGCCATTCACCTGATGGAGAAGGAGGAGCGGGAGAAGGTCTCCAAGGTCGAAGACCTCTGGATCGACATCGGCGCCTCGAGTCGAGCCGAGGCCGAAGCTCGGATCCGGATCGGCGATCCCGGAGTGCTCTCGGCCGGGGTTCTCGAGTTCCCCAACGGCCGGCTGGTGAGCCGCTGCATCGACAACCGCATCGGGGCATACGTGGTCCTCGAGGCGCTCCGGCTCCTCTCTGAAAATCCTCCGGCGGCAACAGTCACGGCAGTAGCCACAACCAGGGAAGAGATCGCAGCCACCGGCGGTGGGGCACGGTCGTCGGCCAGTCGGCTGGAGCCCGACGTGGCGATTGTGATCGACGTGACCCACGCAACCGACTATCCGGGCATGGATAAGCGTCGCCACGGCGAGTACCGCCTGGGCGGAGGTCCCGCAATCTCTCGGGGCGCGTCGGTCAGCGAGATCGTGTTCGAGCTGCTGATAGAAGCCGCAGAGGCGGAACAGATTCCCTACAAAATCGAAGCGGCCTCACGCGACACCCACACCGATGCCGAAGCCATCTTCAATGCCCACCGCGGTGTGGCCACTGGTCTGGTTTCAGTGCCCAACCGCTACATGCACAGTCCCAATGAAATGGTGGCGATCGAAGATCTCGACCGCAC
>JBJMPB010000324.1:0-2957 GCA_045803455.1 Gemmatimonadales bacterium
CCCGAGGCAAGCAACACCTCGTGCTGGTTCGTCCATTGGACGGGGTGCTGGTAATGGAGCAGCTGCACTACGCGGCCGAACTGAAGCCGGTCGCCGAGGTCCCCCATCCGGAGACTCCGGTGAAGGAAGCGGAGCTCGCGCTGGCACGGCAGCTGATCGAGCAGTCTTCTACCGACGAATTCCGCCCGGAGAATTATCACGACACCGTGCGAGAGCGCGTGCTCGAGGCAATTCAGAGCAAGGTCGAGGGCCAGGAGATCACGGCAGACGCAGCCCCGCCCGAGACCAAGATCATCGACTTGATGGATGCGTTGAAGGCCAGTCTAGCCAAGAAGGGCGCCAGCACGGATGAAATGAGGCCCGCCAAGCGGGCTCCCTCCAAGTCCGAAGAGACCGAAGCCGCTCCCAGGAAGAGGAAGGCAGCAGGACGGGGGTAGTTCTCCATCGAGCCAGAGTGTCGTAAATTGTTGGCTCATGGAGTCCTTCTCCACTCGCGATGTGGCCCGGCTGTTGGGCCTGTCCGAGACTCAAGTTCGGTCCCAGGCTCGAGCGGGGTTCCTCACTCTCGAGCGGGGCCCCCGCAACGGTTACCGCTTCTCCTTTCAAGATCTTGTCCTTCTCCGCACCGCCCGCGAGCTGGCGCAGGCGAGGATTCCACTGCGCCGGATCCGCACCGCGCTATGCGGGCTTGCCCGGGACCTTCCCAGCGGCCGGTCTCTCAGCGAGATACGGATTGTTGCCGATGGCGACAATGTCCTGGTTCACGAGGGCGGAACCGCCTGGAATCCGGAATCCGGTCAGGTCCAAATCGACTTCGCTGGATCGTCTCCCAAGGTCCCGGCCGCACATGCTGCCAAGTCTTTGCCACCTCACTCCTGGGCCAGGCACCAGACTCCGGACGCCTGGGAGTTGTTTGATGCAGCTTTGGAGCTCGAGGTCAGCGACCCGCCGGCTGCCCTCCGTACCTATGCCCAAGCGTTAACGCAGAATCCGCACCTCTCCGACGCGCATGTAAACCTCGGTCGGCTGCTGCAGCTGGCCGGCCGCACCGATGAAGCACTCGAGCATTACCTCTCAGCTATTCGGGCGGGAAGTGCCGATCCTACGGCCCCGTTCAATCTGGGCACCGCACTGGAGGAGCTGGGTCGCTGGCGCGATGCTCTGGCCGCCTACCAGCAGGCTATCGATACTGACGGCAGCTTTGCCGATGCCCATTTCAACCTGGCCCGCCTCTACGACCAGCTCGGCCGCCGGACTGAGGCCATTCGGCATCTACGGGCGTACCAGCGGCTGGTGGAGTAGTCGGGAGTCAGGAGCTTGGGCGCCTAGGCCAAGAGCTCGTGCCCCAGATGACTCGTCAAACCAGCTCCTCGCTTCCGACTCGGTCTCCAACTTCGAGACTCCCGACACCCGACTCCCGACCCACCAATGAACGTCCACATCGGCACCAGCGGCTGGTCATACAAGGAATGGAAAGGGAGCTTCTATCCTCCCAAAATCCCCGCCGACGAGATGTTGCCGTATTATGCCGCGCGGTTCTCCACGGTTGAGGTAAACAACTCCTTCTATCGCATTCCCTCCGATCGAGTTCTTGCTTCATGGGCCAGCCAGGTTCCGCCCGAATTCCGGTTCGTCATGAAGGCCTCGCGGCGAATAACCCACAACGGGCGTCTCAAGAATGAGGACGGCTCCCTCGAGTACTTCCTGCAGGCAGTAAACCCATTGGGGCATCGCATGGGCCCCACGCTTTTCCAGCTCCCACCCACATTCAAGAAGGACACAGCCAGGCTCCAGAGCTTTTTGAGCCGGCTGCCCCGGCGGTGGCCGGCTGCGATGGAGTTTCGCCACGACTCCTGGTTCGACGAGGAGGTATATCAGTTGCTGCGCGAACGGGACGTGGCACTTGTGGCGGTTGATGAAGATGAAGGAGAGGGGGCTCCGCTGGTTCCAACAGCCGGATGGGGCTATCTGCGTCTGCGACGGCTCACCTATGACATGTCACAGCTGAGCGGGTGGGCTGCTCGGATAGGGCAGCAGCCATGGGACGAAGCCTATGTCTTTCTCAAGCATGAAGAAGGAAGTCCCACCGGACCTGCCGCCGCCCAGGAGCTAGAGCAGATCGTGCGGCAGGGCTGAATGAAGTGACGAGGATCACGACCTCCATCCTATCCTTGAGCTAGTCTACCTGTCCTTGGATTCAGGGCATCTCAACCAAGGAGGAGACGATGGCGCAGAATAGAACCTGGAATGACGAAGACAACTGGTGGCGCAACAACTTCTCGACGCGCCCCTATGCCACTGGGCGGAATTACGAAGACTTCCGTCCGGCCTACCAGTACGGCTTCGAGTCGGGCCAGCACCATCTGGGTCGGAAGTGGAACGATGTGGAGACGGATCTGCGCTCAGGGTGGGAAAAGTTTGAAGGAAAGAAGGGAGCCGGCGGGGCCTGGGAGAGTGTCAAAGATGCAGTGAGGGACGCCTGGGACCGAATCACCGGTCAGCATGACGTAGACACCGACAAGATGGCCGATTTTGAAGAAGACCGGGTGGGTCGCGGCGGAAGAACGTTTTAGATCAAGTCAGTAGCAGCAGCAGGTTTGCGGGGTTCGAGGCGGTTCCACACTGGATCCGCCCCGGACCCCGCCGCTTTTGACTCATAATCGTGATCTGTGACACGGCAGTATAACTGCTATGAAAGCTTTTTGTTGACTTCACACGATCGCTCAGTCCCGCCGCGTTCGGCGGCTGGTTCTTGTGACGGTTTGTCAGCCAAAGGAGCACCACATGACGACGCCAAATACCCAAGTTCCCGGCTCCCGAGCCGAGACCGCCGGCCAGCAGCCCGGTGGGAACGCTCGGGACCAGATTCGGGACGTGAAGAACCAAGTCGTAGATCAGGCCAAGAACACGTTCCAGCAGGCCCGGGATCGGGCGAGCAGCAGCCTGGGAGAGAGCAA
>JBJMPB010000330.1:0-2799 GCA_045803455.1 Gemmatimonadales bacterium
CGCCACCGACACCGCCCACGCCGCCCACGCCGCCAACGCCGCCAACTCCGCCAACTCCGCCAACGCCGCCAATACTGTTGAAGTGGTTGCTGTTGTTGATATAGACGTTGCCGCCCCCCCAGCCGGCATAACAGCAGGCACCACCCCACATCGCCGCCCCCCACATCATGCCTACGCCGAACGAGATGAATGCGGCACCGGGGGGATAGTACGGGTAATAGATGGGCGGATAGGGGTAGACTGGAGGCCCGTATACGACGGCCGGGCTGTAAGAGGGAACGTAGACGACCTCTGGGTTGGCCGATTCGATTACGATGACTTCGGTCTTCTCGACCACCTTGGTCTCGACCTTCTGCTGCTCGTTGGTCTCCAGCGTGCCCTTGTCCTTGGCCTTCTTGCGCATTCGCTGGGCCGCCGCCATCACGTCGGCCTGCTGGGCCAGAAACGCATTGCCCAGCTCAGTGGTCCACTGGATGTCATCGGCCAGGCGTTTGACCAGATCCGGCAAGGGAGCCATGGACTGGATGCTCGGGTCCCAGGGTTGCTTGGCCACCGAGTCGGCGAGGGCTTTGTCCTTGAGTCCGGGGTTCTTGGCGAGCCACTGCTGCAGTTGGACGATCTCGAGCGGGTAGGTGGACGCTACGAGGGTCTGAGCCAGCAGTTCATCGGGATAGAGCGCGATGGGAGCCACCAGGGCATCGAGCTGGTCGGGTGTACGCCGCTGAGCCGAGTCCGCGGTGGCCTTCTTGCCGGTATCTGCTGCCGTCTTTGCGGCAGTCTGCTGGGCCGGGGCTGGAGCCTTTTCCTGTGACATCGCGACCGGGACGCCACCCAGGAGCTGGTATGCGCCTGTGAGGCAGACCAAGGCTCGCTCGACCTGCGTGAGCGCGCGGAAATGTCTTGAGACCGATGTCATGAATGGGGGGCTCCTCTCCGTCCCAAAGTCGGTCTCAGCCGGGAGTGGCGCAACCTGACCAATGGTTTAGGTCACCGCATCGTGGCCCGCAGTTCCATAAGGGCACGGTCGAACCGGTCTATCCGGATCAGCCCCAAAGTTGGGTACTCGAGGTCCAGGATAAGGTACGCCGAGGCCGCAATGGTAAGGGAAAAGGCAATCATGTGAAGCCAGCTTCGCCGCCGGTATCCCGCCATTCCATACCCTGCCAGCAACGCTCCAGCCAGCGCAACCAGTGCCAACATGACGTAGATGATGACCGGCGGGTGGATCCGGGTGGCCAGCCTCCGCGCCTGCGAGATATCGAACATCTCGTTCATGGGCGGAAGGATCAGCAGCATCCTGGGAGCACCGCCGTCCTCGGGCCGGCTGGCAGCGGCTGCCTTGGCCCAGACATCATCGGCGGCCTGGTCAGCCCGGGCAAATTCCTCAGCCGTCAAGTCCGGCAGCTTTCGGTACGCCGCGATAATGGCGTCGACGTAGCGCCGGAATCCGTCACGGACAGCAGGCTGAGCGTCCGGAGCCAGCATGTCGATGCGCTTCCAGGCGGTGCCGATGGCGTTGACCTCGTCCACCACCAGATGGCGACGCTCGTCGAATCGCCTCGCCGCACCGGAAAAGGTAAAGGCCAGCATCAACCCAAGCAGCCCGAAGACGGATCCTTCGACTACTCCCACGCCGGCGTTAGAGCTCTCCGGCCGGTCCTCCATCTGTCTTAGGCCGAGCATTCGGCCGACTTCAATACACGCCAGCATCCCCAGGAACAGCGCCGCACCAAGTGCGAGTGCGAGAAGCGTGAAACCCACCTCTGACCTCCCCGGAACGGAACTGCTGAATGAAAAAGGGCGACAGAATCTTGTGATTCCGCCGCCCTTTGCGCCATCTAGCCTTTCGCGCTATTCCGGGGTGGTGCTTTCTTCGAATGCCGGCTTGACCGGGGGAATGATCGGCTCGTCCGGGAACCCAATCACGGCCAGCACGATGCGATGATGGATGGGATCGACCTCGAGGACCTTGAGGTCCAGCGCCTGGCCTTCCTTCACGGCATCGCCCGGGTTTTCGATGTCGGCCACGCCGAGCTGCGACATGGGCACGAAGCCCTCGATATCGTTGCCCAGATCGACCACCACGCCTTTGTCCATCAGCCGGACCGCCCGCCCCCGGAGCTCCATGCCGATCGGATAGGTTTCGCCGATCTTGAGCCAGGGATCTTCCTCGGCCTGCTTGAGCCCCAGGGAGATCCGCTTGTTCTCGGCATCGATGTTGAGGATGACCACGTCAACCGCATCGCCCTTCTTGACCACCTCCGACGGATGCTGCACCCGCTTGGTCCAGGACATGTCGGAGATATGGATCAGGCCGTCGATGCCGGGCTCGATCTCGACGAAAGCGCCGAAGCTGGTCAGGTTGCGAACCTTGCCGTTGATCCGGGTGCCCACGGGGTACTTGAGCGGCAGCACCATCCAGGGATCCTGCTCGGTCTGCTTCATGCCGAGGGAGATCTTCTCCTCCGACTCGTCGACCTTGAGCACCACCGCGTCGATGGTCTCGCCGATGCTGACGATCTTCGACGGGTGCCGCACGTTCCGCGTCCAGCTCATCTCGGAGATGTGCACCAGGCCCTCGATGCCGGGCTCGAGCTCGACGAAGGCGCCGTAGTTGGTGATCGAGACCACCTTGCCCTGCAGGCGCGTGCCCACCGGGTACTTGAGCGGCAGCACCATCCACGGATCCTGCTCGGTCTGCTTCATGCCGAGCGAGATCTTCTCTTCCGCCTCGTCGACCTTGAGCACGACCGCCTCTATAGTCTCGCCGATGCTCACGATCTTGGACGGGTGGCGGAC
>JBJMPB010000394.1:0-2997 GCA_045803455.1 Gemmatimonadales bacterium
GCCCGGGGGCTGATCGCCGAAGGGATGAGCGCCTGGTGCTATACCGGCGGCTACCACGTGCCGCCCACGACGCTCACCGGCAGCGTGCGGGGCGACATTGCCAACATCGACCTGATTCTGGGAGTGGGCGAGCTGGCGATCAGCGACCACCGCTCCAGCCAGCCCACGCTGGACGAGCTGCTCCGCATTGCCGGCGATGCCCACGTCGCGGGACTGATGACGGGCAAGGCCGGGATCGTGCACCTGCACCTGGGGGACGGAGAGCGGGGGCTGGAGCTGGTGCGTCGCGCTATTAATGAAAGCGAGCTTCCGGCGTCGGTGTTCAACCCGACCCACGTGAATCGCCGAAAAGCGCTGTTCGAGGAGGCCTGCGACATCGCGAAGCAGGGCTGCGTAGTAGACATCACCGCGTTTCCGGTAGAAGAGGGCGAGGACGCCTGGTCGGCACCGGAAGCGCTTACCCGTTACCTGGAGTCGGGGCTTCCTCCTGGCCGGGTGACGATACGCTCAGTTGGTGGAGGGTGTCTGCCCGTGTTCGATGCCGACGGGCGGGTGAGCCGAATGGATGTGGGCCGCCCGTCGGCGATGGCGGAGGCGCTGCAGGCGCTGCTCGCGTGTGGCCAGCCGCTCGAGCGAATCCTTCCAGCATTCACCAGCAACCCGGCGAACCTGCTGCTGCTTCCGCGGAAGGGACATCTCACCACCGGGGCGGACGCAGACCTGGTGGTGCTGGACGAGGAGGGCGCCGTCAGCGACGTGATGGCCCGGGGCGCCTGGCATGTGGAGGAAGGGCGCTCCACCGTTCGGGGTATGTTCGAACGCATCGAGCGCTGGTGACCAGCGGTCAGGAGGACATCAGCTCCTTCTCGATGTCCTCTGCGTTCCCCGATCTTGGCTCGCGGGTGAGAAGATCGAATCCGCATCCCTGGCTCAGCAGGTGCAGGCGAACATTGAACATGGAAATCGTGCGGTCGTTCTCCTCCTCGGTGATGTTGGTACAGGTCACGCCCCGCCCGTCTACCACGTAGGCCGCCCCTGCGCCCAGCACCCGAAACTCCCGCTCCTTGTGCACGATGATCGCGGTGTTCTCGTCCAGGCCAATGCCGAGGAATCTCGGATTCTGCGCAACGGCACCGAGAAGACGACCGATGCGGCCGCGCTCGGCGAAGTGTTGATCGATGATCACGTCCTTGAGGTAGCCCAGACCGGGAGCCATCAGGAGATTACCGCCCACCCGATGGCTGGATTCACCGTCCCCCGACACCAGCATAGTGTCGCTCATGACGGAGGCGCCGGCCGAGGTACCCGCGATGGTCCCACCGTTCTGATAGAACTGCTGGATCTGTTCGCAGAGCTGGGTGCCGCCGAACTGCGTCGTGATCCGGAGCTGGCCACCGCCGGTGAAGAAGACGACCGAGGCACCCTCCAGCAGCTTGAGCGGCGGGTCTCTCAGCAGCGCCTCCCGATCGGAGACATCGAGGTGCTCGACTCGTTTAAGGCCCAGGCGGCCGAAGGCTTTCTGGTAGTCACGAAACATCGCCTCCGGCTCCTGGCTGGCGAGGGTAGCCACCACGAGTTTGCCGCTGCCCACCCGTTCAGCCACCGCCCGGAGGATGAGAGCCTCGCCATCCTTCTCTTCATGTCCGCCAATGATGATCAGGGTTCCGCGGGCGGTTGGCCGGTGGATACCGTTTCCGTTCTGGACGACTCTGAGGCGAGGGGTATGGGACCTGCGCCCGTTCCCGTTCCCGTTACTTCTTCTGGCCATACAGCTCGATCCTCCGTTCACTGTCCTTGAGGAAGTTCTCCTCCGCCTGAAGCTCCCCGTTCGAAATCATGCATTTGCCCCGGGCGATGACGTCCCTGATCTCGAGCGTCTCGGGATCGAGGACCAGAAGATCGCCGTCCTTGTCCGGCTCCAGGCCACCCTTGGACTTGAGCTGGAGGATTCGGGCGGTGTTCGAGGTGAAGTGTGGAAGGATCTGCTCCAGCGCGAACCCGTGCTCCAGGACGCAGGAGCGGAGCTGATCGAACAGCGTCTGGGGACTGCTTTCCGATGCATCCGAAGAGACGGTGAGCCGATCCTGCGGCCCGCCATGCTCGTAGTAGAAGGTCAGCCACTTGGCGAGGTCTCGCTCGACCACGTCGAAGTCCAGGTATACCCCTTGGTGGGCGAGCTCGATGGCCTGAAGGAGGAGATCCTCGTTGCGCTGCACGTGCGTGGCATAGAGCCACTCGGGACAGGTCTGGAAGAGCTTGCGGTCGGTGATGTCGCGCAGACACTGGAGTCGGCGCTCGGTGTCTCCTACGTGGAAGTGGGTGACCCCGGCCTTGCCACTCAGCTTTCCGCCCACGTGAGCGTCATTGACCACCCGGGCCAGCTCGCGGGGATCGGGCTCGGTCGACCGCTCGTCGGAGATGGCCACCTCGCCACAGCCGATCACTTCGGCCACAAACAGAAGGTCGTTTCGAACGGTACCGGTGAGCGTAGTGGGCGGGATGTTGTACCCCCCGGTCCACATCCGGGCGGTGAGACCCTGCTCGCAGAGCCCCTTCACCTTGGCCAGGAGACCGGGAAGCGTCTTCATCGTCGTGTCCACGCCGAGGCAGCCCACTACGGTGGTAATGCCGGCGGACACGATCTCGCTGAGCTGGATTTCGGGCGACTGCGTGGAGAAGCCGTCCTCGCCGCTGCCCCCGAGCAGGTGCTCGTGGGGATCGATCAGGCCCGGAGTTACCAGACACCCCTCGGCGTCGATAACCTGGAGCTCCAGCCCGGAGCGCTCCAGGGCGGCCTCGTCGACCTCACCGACACGGCCGATCTTCCCGTCCACCAGCAGAATGGAGGTTTGCCCCAGGGGCTTGGGATCGTAGACCTGTCCGTCTTTGATCAGGGTCAGCATCTCTCAGGACCTAGTGGTCAGCACCCAGCAGAATTGCCCAAAACTACTGGCCCAGTCTGTGACAGCAGACACACGGCTCAGCGTGCTCAGGTCG
>JBJMPB010000377.1:0-4705 GCA_045803455.1 Gemmatimonadales bacterium
TCTTCCTGGTCAACCTCATAGAGTGGCTCGCGCACCTCGTCGGTCGTCGAATCGAGTACCACAGCGAAGTTGCGCTCCGGCTCTTCGGGCGATAGTCGGTCGAACATCCGGGTCGCAGGGTTGGCGCCGGCCTGTCGCGCATCAGTCAGGATGGTGTACACGACGGTCCCATCATCCGCCAGATAGCCGGCAAACCAGTGGTCGAATCGATCGTGTACCCTCCCCATCGCAACCTGCCCTCCCACCTGCTTCAGCCCATGATATCCTCCCATGAAAATCAACACCCGCCAGGTAGGGTGTTGTTGGAGAGTTTTCCGAAATGCTGCGGCCATCCAGACGTCACGGTTGACGAAGCCTCCTGTAGCCATGTGTGGAGTCAGGGGAGCAATGGGCCAACCCCGAAGGTCGGCTGCTAGAATGTGGGTGGGGTGGCGGGGGTGCTCTCGGTTCCAGTGATACACCGCGCGATAAATCGAGAGGTACTCAATGCTGGCTCCCCAGTGCGCGCGGAGGGTGCGGGGATGATCCACCAGGATGCTGACATCTTCTGGCTGGGAGTTGAGATACTGATCGACCCATTCCTGTTGTTCAGAAGCCACCTCGAGCGCCAGCAGGTCTACGGTCCGGTCTTCCCTCTGCGATGCGATCAAGTGGGTGACCAGGAGCTTCGGCTCGGCTACCGGATGGATGTCGCCCAGAAATACGATCCGGTGATCGCTGATTGCGGATTGCAGAAAGCGAAGCGGCTCGACCGGGGTGTCGAGCCACGAGAGTATAAGTAGTAGCAGGACAAACATGCCCTACCGCTTGAACAGCCTGCTGAACACACCGGTAGTCGCGGTGGACTCGAGCGCGTGGGCCATCTCCTCCATCGTTCCATAGCGCTCCGCGGGGTTTACCGATAGCGCCTTGTTGATCACGGTCTCGAGTTTGGCAGGGAGGTCTGCCTTGACCTCACGCAACGCGGTTGGGGCGCCTCTGAGGCGGGCAATCATCGTTTCCTGCGCGCTCTTTCCGGTGAAGGGCAGCTGACCGGTGAACAGCTCGAACGCCAGCACCGCCAGCGCGTAGATGTCGCTGCGCCCGTCGAGTGGCTTTCCCCGAATCTGTTCCGGACTCATGAACTCGGGAGTGCCCAGGACGATGCCGGTGGCGGTCAGCTTCACCACGTCAGGCCCGGCCCGCCGTTCCTTGGCCAATCCGAAGTCCATAACGACGGCCCTGAATCCATTGAGGGCGGTTGAGTCCGGAACCAGCATGACGTTTTCCGGCTTCAGGTCTCGATGAATGATCTGGAGGTCGTGGGCATGTCCCAGCCCATGACACATCTGAACCAGCAGAGGGATGCCATCAGCCACCGGAAAGGGACCTCGGCGGGTTTCATGCTCGCTTAGGGGCTCCCCCTCGAGGAAGGGCATGACGAGGTACAGCAGCCGATCCGAGGTCTCCCCCAGCCTGAGAATGGGACAGACGTTGGCATGGTTCAGCCGAGTGGCGATTGTGGCCTCGCGGCGCAGCCTTTCTACGGACGCCGGATCCCGGGACAGGCGGGGGATCAGAATTTTCACTGCGACCGGCCGGCCGGTGTCGATCTCCTGGGCCTGATAGACGTAGGACATTCCGCCTTCGCCCAGCTTACGGGTAATGTGGTACCTCTGATCGAGCACCTGGCCGGTGAGGGAGGCCAGGGTGGACGGTATGTGATCCGGTGCCGCACGAGGCCCAGCAGAGTCTCTGGACGAAGCCCGGGCTGCGGGTGAGGGGGCGGGCTCCGCCGGCTTGGTGTCGCTCTCAACCAGCAGCGATCCGTCCTTCACGCAGAACCGGGCGGGCGCCGCGTAGCTGGTCTGGCAGCGGGGGCAGCGCCGGTTGCTCAATCCCTGAACCGATTCCGGCCGTCGCTTTTGGCCCGGTACAGATGCGTGTCAGCCAGCCGCAGGAGCGACTCCCCGTCGCTCACCCGCTCATCGGGGTAGGTGGCAATCCCGATGCTGATGGTGACCCGCACCGGCCGGCCCGGCTCTCCGAAATCGTGGGTGGCAACTCGCCGCAGGATGCGCTCGGCGAAGTTCCGGGATTCGGCGCTGGTCGTCTCGGGCAACAACACCACGAACTCCTCTCCGCCATACCGGGCTACGATATCCACCGAGCGCTGTTCCCGCTTCAACAGGTTTGACAGCTGCTTCAGCACCCGGTCGCCCACCAGGTGGCCATAGGTGTCGTTGATCTGCTTGAAATTGTCGATATCCACCATCATGCCGGTGAGCATGGTGGCATAGCGGGCTGCACGATCCATCTCCTGCTCCAGCTTGTCCATCAGCGCTCGACGGTTGAAGCAGTTGGTCAGGGGATCGGTTTCGGCCAGGTGCCGCATCTGTTCCTGGCCCAGCACGGCATTCTCCAGATCGTAGGCTCGTTCCAGCGCGGCAACGGCGGCGTTGGTGACTTCTTCGGCAAACTGCACGTCGTGCTCGTTCAGGGGTGGATCTTCGCTGGTGGTTCTGAGAAAGAAGACACCGACGGGCTCTTGCCTGAGAGAGAAACGCAGTGCGACGGCGGAGCGGGTCTCCACCGGCCTGCCCTGCGATTCCCAATCGTCCCGGACGCCCCCGTACAACGGATCGGTGTGAACGTCACGGACCAGCACCACCTCACCGGTCTTCAAGGCGCGCCGGATCTCGGGATAACGTTTGAGGTCCACCTGCAGGTTGTGCAGCATCGGGTTTTCAAAGGCGGCCACGACCGTACCGACCTCATCGTCGGGCCCTGCCATGATGATGGAGCATCGGGCGATGCTGAGCGCCTGGGCGACTCTCCGCACCAGAATGCCGTAGATCTCGTCCGGCTTCAGTGAGGCGGTAACCTCCTGCATGATGTCCATCATCTCGGAGCGGGAACGGGCCTCCGCCCGGGCCTGGTTCAGCTCCCTTCCGACCCGCAGGTGGGCCTTGACCCGGGCCAGGAGCTCGCGCACCCGGAAGGGCTTCGGGATAAAGTCCGCTGCGCCGAGCCCCAGCGAACGGACAGTGGCCTCCTCCGGTGGCATCGAGGAAATCATCAGCACCGGGAGGTCCTTGAACCGGGGATCGGCCTTCACCCGCTGGAGCAACTGAAGACCGTCCACTTTGGGCATCATGATGTCGAGCAGAAGAAGATCGAATGTTTCGGCAGTGAGATGCTCGAACAGATGCTCACCCCCCGGGGCGGTGAACACGTCGTAGCCGTTCTCTTTCAGAATCCATGACAGGGTCCGCGAGAGCGCCTGATCGTCGTCCGCGACCAGGATCTTGGGTGCCACGCTCATGATTGCACCAGGCGCTGGAACACGGCCGGGTCCACGTTTCCGCCGCTGATAACGGCTACGGTCGGTCCCGACAGGCGAACTCGCCCGGCCAGAATAGCCGCGGTGGTGACTGCCCCTGAGGGCTCTACCGATAATTGGCCTCGACGGTAGAGAAATCGTAGCCCCTCCTCGATCTCGGCTTCCTCCACCAGGACCGATTGGCGGACGATGCCGGACAGAATGCCGAACGGAATCGTTCCGATGGACAAGGGCAGCAGCCCATCGGCAAGGCTCTCGGTGTGATCGAGCTTGACCGGTCGGCCCGCCTCCAGCGCACGGGCCAGTTTGGGTGCGCCCACCGGCTCAACCCCGATAACCTGAACCTCGGGTTTCAGGGCGGCCGTCGCCGACGCAATCCCGGCGATCAGGCCGCCGCCGCCCACCGGAACCAGGATGGTCTGTACCTCCGGGCATTGCTCGATGATCTCCAGGCCGCAGGTGCCCTGCCCGGCAATCACCTCCAGGCTCTCGAACGGCGGCACCATGATAAGGCCTTGCTCCTCCACCATCTGCTGGGCTTTGGTATAGCGCTCCGCGGAACTGTTCCCCGCAATGATGACGTCCCCGCCCAACCGGCGGACGCCCTCTACCTTGACCGCCGGGGCCCCCTCCGGCATCACCACTACTGCCCGGGTATTGAGGCGGCGGGCGGCCCAGGCCACCGCCTGGCCGTGGTTGCCGCTGGAGTAGGTGATCAGCCCGCGGGCACGCAATTCAGCTGGGATCCGGGAGGCAGCGGTGTAGGCGCCGCGAACCTTGAATGCCCCTACTGGCTGGAGATGCTCGCCCTTGAGGAAAACTGGAACGCCGCACTGCGCATCGAGATCGGGGATGCGCAAGAGCGGCGTTTTCACGGCGACACCCTGCAGACCTTCCGCGGCCGCCCGCAGCGCCGCAAGGGACACCGTGGAGCTCGGCGGAGAGTCAGCCTGCGGGTCGGCCCACCTATCGGCGGCTGAAGTCATCGATAATGATAGCGACTACTCCACCACCGCGGTCGGGGTGACCTCGTCACTGCCGGCCACCGGCTCCGTCCCTCCCTCGTCCTCCTTCACCACCCGGGCGACATCCACCACGGCGTCGCCGGAATCCAGGTTCATGACCCGGACGCCCTGCGTGTTGCGGCCGATCACCCGAATTCCATCCACCGGAAGCCGGATGATGACTCCTTGCCGGGTGATCATCATCAGTTCGTCGTCGGGGATGACCTCCATCAGGGCGACAATTGACCCGGTCTTCTCCGTCTTTTTCAGCGTGATGATGCCCTTGCCGCCCCGCTTCTGCACCCGGTAGTCAGTCAATTCCGATCGCTTGCCGTAGCCCTTCTCGCTCACCACCAGTATGCTCGCGTCGCGCCGCACC
>JBJMPB010000422.1:0-4829 GCA_045803455.1 Gemmatimonadales bacterium
CTGCTGCGGGGAGTGGTTTCGGTTCCGGGTGTATCCGACGTGGTATCCGGCTTTGCCATCTTCCGGCTGGTCACGCTTCGCAACGCCTTCCGGAACGGGGCCTCCCCGGTTTTGCAGACGGAAGGATGGGCAGCCAATGCGGAGCTCTATGGACGCACCGCGAAGTTTGCCCGCCGGGTCGAGACCTTGCCTACCGTGGAGCGTCATGACCTGCGGCAGCGATCCAGTCGTTCGGGAGCCTGGGAGCCGGCGATGACCGTCTGGAAAGCCCGTGGGCCACTGCGCCACCTGGTTCCGCCTCTCCAAGAGGAAGAGAGCCGGACCAACCGCGACGCCACCCCACAAGCGGAGGTGGCGCCCTCGTGATCCGCACGGGACTGATCTTTCAACTGGTGGTCCAGGCAGTTTCCCCTGGTCCGCCGCCAACCGACTATCCGTTTGCGGTCGGGGAAAAACTTTCGTACAGCGCCAAGCTCGGCATGCTCACGCTCGGTTCGGGCACGCTGGAAGTGGCTTCGGTCGACACCGTCCGCGGCGTGGAAAGCTTTCGGCTGCGCTTCAGGCTCCAGGGCAAGACCATGTTCTATTCGCTGGACGATGTGCTCGAGTCCTGGATCGGGACCTCCGACCTGACCTCTCGCCGGTTTGTCCAGGATTTCCTCGAGAACGACAAGAAGACCAAGCGGAGCTATGAAATTTTCCCCGATTCAGGGTTCTACCTGGAGCACGGCAAGCAGGGAAAACAGGAGACGCCCGAGGATCCGCTGGACGACGCGGCCTTCTTCTACTTTGTGCGCGTTACGCCCCTCGAGGTGGGTCAGAAATACACCTATGCTCGCTACTTCAGAAAGGAAAAGAATCCGGTCACCATCGAAGTCCTCAAGCGTGAAAGAATGGATCTGCCGGATGGCAGCAAGGTCAAGTGCCTGGTGCTGCATCCTGTGATCGACACCAAGGGCCTCTTTTCCAAGCGTTCCGATACCCGCATCTGGCTGACGGATGACGCTCGGCGGCTGCCGGTCCAGATCCGAACAAAGTTCCCCTTCGGAACCATCACTCTCAGACTCAAGGACATGGTCCTGCCAGGGACCGCCGCCTCGGCGATGAGTCGCTGAGCGTGCGATATCGCGAGGCAGATCTCAGTCGCATCCGAACCGTACCGGTGGGTGAGCGGCAGAATAAGGTTGACCCTCGACTCCTCGCCTCTGTTCCCGCGACCGATCGCTCTTTCGCCGCGTTCCTTTCCAGCCTCCCCGACGTTCTCGCCGCCCGAGATCTCCGGCTCGTTATAGATGCGGTAGCTCACGCCAAGCGCGGCAGTCGCGGAGTTGTCATCCTCATCGGCGGGCACGTCGTCAAGGTGGGTCTGGGGCCACTGGTGAATGCCTGGTTGAAGCGCGGGATTGTCACTCACGTGGCGCTGAATGGAGCCGCTGCCATCCACGACTTTGAGCTCGCCGCGTATGGCGGGACCAGCGAAGACGTGGAGAGTGGACTCAAGGACGGCAGCTTCGGCATGGCGGAGGAAACCGGCGCCGAGATGAATGCCGCAATCACCGCGGCGGCTGGAGCGGGCCGGGGTATGGGTGAGGGCCTGGCCTTGGCCTTATCGGAGCGGAGGCAGCTTCCGGGGGGGGATGTTTCCATCCTGCTTGAAGCCCATCGGGTTGGCGTTCCGGTGACCGTACATCCCGCCATCGGAGCCGAGATCATTCATCAGCATCCCGCGGCTGACGGAGCGGCACTCGGTGAAACCGCCCAGCGGGATTTCCGGCGTCTTGCAGGATCACTGCCCGATTTGGATCAGGGTGGGGTGACCATGAACTGGGGCAGCGCCGTTGTCCTGCCGGAGGTCTTTCTCAAGGCGCTCACCGTCGCCCGAAATCTCGGAGGCGGGCACCCGACGCACTTTACCGCCGCCGACTTCGACATGCAGCGGCATTATCGGCCCCGAGTCAATGTGGTGCAGCGGCCGACTCAGGCAGGCGGCGCGGGATACCTTTTGACCGGCCATCACGAAATTCTCCTGCCATTACTGGTCTGGGGAGTGCTGGACAGGCTCGGGGAAAGGTGACGCCGTCTGGGCGGTCTCTTCCATCCCGATCATCCCTGAGAACCGGCGATCATCTCGCGAACACGTGCGGCGGTTTCCGGAGCAAAGAGCCTCAGGATCTGGTACATGATGAATCCCAGGAAGGCAAACCACAGGACCGCCCCAAATAAGCCCAACACCAGCCCGAATAAGCCGAAGACCAGTTTGAGCACAAACATCGCTACCACGGCAAAGATCGCGAATCCCAGCAGGTTCCGGATCATCACAGCTTCCTCATCTGAACGAGACACGGCGCAGTACGCCTCCACGTTTCAAATAGTTTCATAGGCCAGGCGTGGCTTCCAACAGCGACATCATCATCGTCGGCGGCGGCGCTGTGGGTGCCGCCTGCGCCCGGGAGTTGGCGACCCGGGGGCGGGAGGTCCTGATCATCGAGCCCGGAACCGAGATGGGTCAAGCCTGGCGGGCGGCTGCCGGCATGCTGGCACCCCAGATCGAGGCCGATGGAAGCGACCCCTTGCTACATCTCGGGCTACACGCCCGGGATCATTACGACAGTCTGGCTGCCGAGCTCGGGGAGACCACCGGGATAGACCTGGGACTCTGGCGAGAGGGCATCGCGCGGGTTGCTCTCGACCAAGCGGACGCCGAGAGTTTGCGCCTGAGCGTGGAGTGGCAGAAAGGTCAGGGGCTTTCCTGCGAGTGGCTCGGCCCGGGGGAGGTACGCGACAGATGGCCCTGGCTAAGTCCCGCTGTCGGTGCCCTGTGGGCCCCTCGGGATGGTGCTCTCGACCCGGGACGGTTGGTAGAAGCTCTGCTTAAGGATGCCCGCCGCAGAGGGGCCAACATGATTCGCGACCGCATCGTTGGAGTCGAAAGCGCAGGCAGCAGGGTTTCCGGCGTTATCGGCGAGCGAGCGCACTACCGCGCTTCCCAGGTTGTGATTGCCGCGGGCGCCTGGACCGGGCAAATCCAGGGACTGCCGCGCACCCTACCGGTGCAACCGGTGAGAGGTCAGATGGCAGCGGTACCGTGGCCGCCCACGATGGCGCGGGCCATCGTTTACCACAAGGATTCCTATTTGGTGGCTCGGGGTGGCGAGGCGATCCTGGGCTCCACCATGGAGCACGTCGGCTTCGATCCGGTAGTGACCTCGGCCGGTCTGGCGCAGATCTTTGCGAGTACGCTGGCGCTCTGTCCGGGGCTGGTCCGCTCGAAGGTGCGGCGAACCTGGGCCGGCCTTCGTCCGGTCACACCGGATGGCAAGCCGGTCTTAGGATCTGAGCCCCGGCTGCAGGGTCTCTGGTATGCCTGCGGTCACGGTAGAAACGGGATCCTCCTGGCCGGACTCACCGGGGTAATAATGGCTCGGCTCATCTGTGGCGAACCCGTGGGTCTGGAGCTGCCCGACCTAGGCCCAGAGCGGTTCGGAAGTCAGGAGTAGTGACAAGGCTATCGTTGTTTGAGGTGCACGCTTCCCTTGTGGGCATCAGGACTCACCCGTAGCTCCAGCCACTCCCCGTTGAGTGCGTGATTGGGAACGCCACACATCAGCCAGTACCAACCCGCCTCTTCAGCCTCGAATGTCGTCTGGTCGGATTGGCCCGTCGCCAGGCCCTCGGTGACAGAGCGACTCATGGCGTTGCTGAAGGATGCCCGGCCGCCCTCGAGCGGGACCTTCTCTCGCTGAGTCATGACCACGAGGCTGTGCGCCCCCCCCGAATCCTCGTTGCGCCAGTTCCACTTGACCGTCCATCGGACAGGGACCTCGATTTGGGCCTGCCCCGACCGATAGCCATTGATAAGAGCCGACGGACTGCCGGCCGATTTGCTGACCACCAGCGAGAGAGTGACAGTTCGCTCTGCACTATCAGATTTGATCCAGCTGGTATCTGCAGCGGCCGGCGCCGAATCCATCGTCGCTGGATGAGAGGCCGGGGGAGCTGAGGGCGCGGGCGCGGAGGCAGCGTTCTGGGACTTCCCGGAACAGGCGATCACGGTGGCCAGGGTGACAGTCAGAAGGGCGCGTTGGACGACTTGTGGCATGGACTTCCTCACATGATCTGGCTATGAAATAGCGTCGCCTGTACCTTGCTGCCGAACCCTGATGACTAGATCCCGCTCGCCCCAGCAGTAACCTAATCTCGGGAGACTCCCTCATGGCGGGCCTGCTGTCCAAGGAGCGCATCGTTGCCGGGCCGGGTTTCAATCGCTGGCTGGTTCCGCCCGCAGCGTTGGCGATCCACCTCAGCATCGGTCAGGCTTACGCCTTCAGTGTCTTCAAGCTCCCGCTGACCAAGGTCATTGGCATCAGCCAATCCGCCCCCGGCGATTGGAAGCAGACCCAGCTGGCCTGGATCTTCACCATTGCGATTGTGTTTCTGGGACTCTCGGCTGCCGTGTTCGGCCGCTGGTTGGAGCACGCCGGTCCTCGCAAGAGCGGGGTTGTTGCCGCCTGCTGCTGGGGCTTGGGTTTCTTCATCTCCGCCTTCGGTGTGTCGCTGCATAGCATCTGGCTGATCTATCTGGGGTACGGGGTCCTGGGCGGATGCGGGTTGGGGCTCGGCTACATCACGCCGGTCTCCACCTTGATCAAGTGGTTTCCCGACCGGCGGGGAATGGCCACCGGCATGGCCATCATGGGGTTCGGCGGCGGTGCCATGATCGGCGCTCCGCTGGCCGACATGCTGATGAATACCTTCCGCACGGCCAATTCGGTCGGCGTGTGGCAGACCTTCGTCGCCATGGCCGTCATCTACTTCGCGTTCATGCTGGG
>JBJMPB010000408.1:0-2947 GCA_045803455.1 Gemmatimonadales bacterium
CGTGCAGAGACGCTTACTCCTCCGTTCTGGGGGTCAAGAGGGGTCGCAGGTTCAAATCCTGTCGTCCCGACGCGGCGAACGAGGGCGGTATCCGATCATCGGGCGCCGCCCTTTGTGCTTCTACCAGCGGAATGTGTATGCCGTCGCTCTTCTTGCGTTGTCGAGATCAAGTACAAGATCGGTGTTGAGGCGGTCCTTGGGACCCACTTGGGACCAGGCGGAGATCAATTGCCCGCTCACGATGTGCACCGGCGCTCGGTGTGATACTGCGGTCATGCGGTCGGACAACCCCCTCGGCGGCTTCATCTGGTCGTCGCATCGTCGCGAAAGCGCTTCGAGCTGCGGCGGGCGTGGTGGCATCGGGTCTGAGCCCTGTGGGGTGCCAGAAGTCGGGTCTGGGTCGCTGACCAGCGGTGATCGTTGGTCGGACATGATCCCGGTGTGTCGCTGTGGTGGGGTCGGGCACGGGCGCGGTGCCCGGGTTGCCCCGGGTCCGTTTCCCGTACCCGCCCGCCGAACCGGACGTGCGTGTCTCCACGCATCCGGCTCTCCACGTGTCTTGCCCGTTGCTCAACCGCTGTTGGCGGTGGGGGTCCAGGGGGTCGGGATGTTCGCGCCGCGGTAGCGGTAGCGGGTCACGGCGACGCTGGAGGCGCCGGTGAACACGACCCCGTTGTGGGCGATCTGCCAGCCCCGGCCGCAGAAGCGGCGTCGGAGTTGGCTGCGGCTGGTCAGGTGGTGTTTGCGGCGGATCCATCCGGCCAGTCGCCACCAGGCGTGGTGGTCGATGGCGTTGAATGTCGCTTTGGACACCCCGTGCCGAAAGTAGTTCGCCCACCCCCGCAGAAACCGGTTCAAGCTGGTGATCAGCTCGTCCAGGTCTCCGTTGCGGGTTGATCTGTATGTTTTCTCCCGTAGCCGGTTCCGGGCTTTCTGTACCGAGGCGCGGGAGGGTGTGGTGTAGACGTAGTGCTTGTTCGTTCCACGTTTCCGCATCCGCCGGATGTGGAACCCGAGGAAGTCAAAGCCCTCGTCGATGTGCACGACGCGGGTCTTCTCCGGCGCCAGCCGCAACCCCAGTGGGGCGATCACGGCCGACACCTGTTCGCGCAGTGCTTCGGCATGGTGGCGATCACCGGACACCAACAACACAAAATCATCAGCGTACCGGACCAGTCGCCAGTTCCCCAGGCCGTTGCGGCGGCGCTGCGACCGCTGATAGGAACTGCCCATCGCGGTTTTCCATTGCCGGGCGAAGTGCTCGTCCAGCACCGAGAGCGCGATGTTGGCCAACAGCGGCGATAAGATCCCGCCTTGTGGGGTTCCGGTCAGTGACTCCTCCCGATCGCCCAGATCCGTGAGAACCCCGGCTTTCAGGAACGCCTTCACCAGGTTGCACAGCCGCTTATCAGTGATCCGCCGCCGCACCCGGTCCATCACCGCGACGTGGTCAATCTCGTCGAAACACGCGGCGATGTCGGCCTCCAACACATAGTGATAGTTGGCCGGCCGGGAGGTGAAGTGGTGAATCTCGGCGATCGCGTCCTGGGCTCGCCGGTTCGGGCGAAACCCGTACGAGCACGGTAGGAAATCCGCCTCGAAGACGGGTTCCAGCACCGCCTTGCACGCGGCCTGGACCACCCGGTCGGTCAGGGTGGGGATCCCCAAGCTGCGCAGCTTCCCGCCGCCCTTGGGGATCTTCACCCGCCGCACCGGAGAGGGCCGATACTCACCAGATTTCAGCAAGTCCCGGACCTGGCCCAGGAACGCGTGCACCCCGACCCGGGTTTCGATCCGGGCTACGGTGAGCCCGTCGATCCCCGCGGTCCGTGCCCCGTCGTTGCTGCGCACGCGTTCCCACGCGTGGATCAGAAACGCCGGGTCATACACCAGATTGAACAGATCACCGAACCGGCGAGCCGAATCCTCGCTCGCCCAACGATGCAATTTGAGCTGCATCCGCCGTACCGTCGCCCAGGCCGAATCCTCGTCCGGCCAAGCCACGACACCGGTATTCACCAGTGTGTCTCCGTCCCTTGCAGTCTGCTCCTCGACCGACACGCTGCCGTCCTTCCCCATGTGGCCGGCTTTCCCGTCCTCGGAGTACTACGACGGCTCCGCCCCATCCGCCGCTATCAGTCGGCATCGAACCTATCCACCGGTCACGCACCTGGCCGGTGCGTTCGCTGGAGCGTCAGACGAATGGTTCCCACGTTCACTGTTGTTCGGTTGACGGAT
Source organism: Gemmatimonadales bacterium (assembly GCA_045803455.1). GTDB lineage: Bacteria > Gemmatimonadota > Gemmatimonadetes > Gemmatimonadales > GWC2-71-9 > CAVVWJ01. The sequence continues at coordinate 2,239 of JBJMPB010000408.1, forward strand.
TAGGCACCCGGCTCTACCCCTGCGGCCTCGCCATGGCTACGCCGTGGACCTTCACCATGGCCTCCCGGACTGAACGCAACAAACCCAGCCGAGAGTTGCCCACCACCCCGGAAATCACCGGAACAGCGGGTGCGCACCGCACACCAGCCCACATCCACCGGGTTAGAGCTGGCCAAGTATCAAGAGGCGTAACAACACCGGTTCCTCGCGTATACCTTTCCGTCTCGCTCACCGAGCCCGACCCATCCGGCAGTCCTGAACCGACCCGACTTTGTCGCGGCTGCTCCCACCTACCCCGGCGATCCCCGGATCGGCTGCCGCCAGCTTCACCCCACCGCCACGACGGCAGAGCACCGAAGGTCTCTCACCTCCATCCGCCACAACAGCGCCTCGTGGCGCACGTTGCTGTACTTGATCTTCTCGCAGGTGCTCGGCCTGATCCTGCTAATGGGCCGCACGTCCGCCACCAAGGACATCGAGCTCCTCGTGCTGCGCCACGAGGTCGCCGTGCTGCGCCGCACCAACCCGAGACCGCGGCTCGAGTGGGCGGACCGGGCCGTGTTCGCCGCGCTCGTGCGGCTGCTGCCTCGACCACTGCGGGCCCATCGTCTGGTCACTCCGGACACGATTCTGGGCTGGCATCGCCGGCTCGTCCGCCGACGGTGGACCTACCCGAATCGGACCGGGCGGCCACCGATCGACGACGCCC
>JBJMPB010000416.1:0-4404 GCA_045803455.1 Gemmatimonadales bacterium
GCCCTATGCGGTTACGGCCGGGAACCTGGTCACCGGGCAGAACCCCGCCTCATCGGAGGCGACGGCGAGGGCGTTAGTAGGATTGCTGGTCGGGGCGCACGCCGGGTAAGGGAGAAACCCGCGTTCGGGTCAAGGACTACGTGAAGACGGGCGAGTTCGCCTCGGAGCACAACGCGAGGATCACCTGGGACCACTTGCTGCGTCAGACCAGCGACTGGGAAGGCACGCTCTGGGGCAAACCCGACTGGTCGGACCGGCCACCTGCCGATGTGCCGATAGGGCAGTATGATACTGTCCGCCCATCCGCCCACCCATCGAGGGAGCAAAGGCCAATCCGCTCGTGATCAGCAGGAATGGCACCTAGGCCTCGTTTCTTCAGGCTGAGCCGTTGACCAGTTGCCGCTGCCAGATTGCGATCCACAGGCTCAGTGGGGAGTCGAACCGCGCTCCGCCGACCGTGGCGCTGCCGCTCTCGAACTGCTTGGACATGGTGCTTTCTACCTCTTCGCCCTCTCGCTCCTCTTCCGGACGGTCGGCCCAGCCGTTGTAGTCTGCTGACATTGTGTGCCTCCGCGTAATGGTCGGCCCTTGAGCGCCGGCGCGCCGAGTCTGACGACACCGCCGGTCAGATTGACGGGTAACAAGCTACGGGCCGCCATCACTATGGAATCACTGGAAACTCAATAGCCCGGTTACCCGGGCTATTTCTTGATCCAACAAGGAGATAGAAGCGTACAGCGGGGTTTAATTCTGCGGTTGCTCCACGTCCGCCATCCACAGGTCGCTCTGGCGATCCCCCACGGTGAAGTAGAACCGCCCCCGCCGAGTCTTGAACCCGAACCGGTGCCACTCCCGGGTGGGGTCGTCGAAGCGCACCAGGAGCCGCGGCGAGCCGCCGCCGACCGGCACCGACCAGATCGTCGCCCGCTCCGCGGGATCGATCGCCAGGTAGTAGACCGTCCGGCCGTCCTCGGACCAGTCCACGTACACCGCTCGGGGAGCTCCCCCGTTTCCCCGCGGCACCAGCGTCCGCACCGAGTCGCCATCCGAGCGCACCACCCGCACGGCACCCGCGTTGGTAAAGGCAACCAGCCTTCCGTCGGGCGAGGGACGCGGGGGATAGGTCTCACCCTTGAAAACTGTCCGCGGCGGAGACCATTTGCCGTCCTGGCCGCGCGCGAGCGCACGGATCTCGCTTCCTGGCCCGTTGAAGTTGCGCAGATAGTACAGAGTGCGGCCATCCGCACTCCACTCCGCCGAGCGATCATCGTCCGGCCCTTCAGTGAGCTGGTGCCGGTCGCGGCCGTCCGCATCCATGACGAAGATGTGGCGGCGCCCGCCGTGAAAGGCGTGAAACGCGATCTCACCGCCATTCGGCGACCACGTCGGCTGGAACTCCTCGGCCTCATCCTCGGTGAGCCGCTCGGCATCCCCGCCGGGCAGCGGTAGCCGGTAGATATCCTGATTACCGCGCTGATCGGAATCGAACGCGAGCCATCGTCCGTCTCGCGAGACCTCCAGTCCCTCGATGACCTCGGTGCCGCGGGTAACCGGCTCGGCGTCGCGCACCGACACCGGCCCTCCTGCCGGGATCGGCAGCGAGTACACGTTCGATGTCTCCTGGAAATCCGCGTACGCGAACCGCCGTCCGTCGCGGGAGACGCTCACGGAGAGAACACGCAGGCCATTGGTAAGCTGCCACGGCTCTCCATCAGGCCGGCCGTTCCGCCCGAGTCGCATTCGATATAGATCCGCTCCGCCGCCGCGATTGGAGATGAACGTCAGCGAGCGGCTGTCGGGTCCCCACACCGGGCCTGAGCTGTAGTACTGATCCTCGGTGAGCTTGAGCGGCGCGCCGCCCGCCGCCGGAATCAGTCCGAGGGCGGCAGTGCCCATGTTGGCGAACAGGAATCCCGGTTGCTGCGCCTGCCGGTTCCCCAAGACGCAGGCGATCCACCGCCCGTCTGGTGACCAGGCCACCGAGTGCATCTCGCCGCCGTGCGCGAGCGCCCGAGGTTTGCCGCCGTCCAGAGCCTGGAGATAGAGCGTGTCGGCTCGGATGAACGCGATGGATTTACCGTCCGGCGTCCAGCCTCCCGGCATGAGCAGGCCTGCGCTGCCCCAGGGGTCCGCATTCGGATCGGGCACGTGGGGCACGATGACCCGGGCCGTCCCGCCGAGGGCGGACACGATCTCGATGCCGCGGGGAGAGCCGAACATGATGCGACTTCCATCGGGCGACCACGAAGGCCAGCGCTGGGGACGGTCGCTTCGGTCCGCCACCGCGATTGCAGCGCCGCCGTCCACCTGACGCACCCTGATCTGAAGCGAGGGCATGAGGCCCGCCGCATAGGCGACAAGACGTCCGTCGGGTGAGAGGGAAGGCTCGATCTCGAGGCCGGGGTCGCGGGTAAGGGGGACCCGTCGCCCGAGCCGGAGCTCCGGCTCCTCGCGAGTGTGGAGCAGCAGTGCTCCAGTCAGACCGGCGAGCAGCATGCCGGCCAGTCCCATCGCCCTGAGCGTGCGTTGCCGGCTTCGGCCCCGCCCCCTAGTCCCCGATCCGGTGACCAGCGGCTGCAGTCGCGCGAGCATCTCCTCGGCGCTCTGCCAGCGATCGGCCGGCCGGCGCTCCAGTGCGCGCATGACCAGGTGCGATAGCTCGTCCGGTACTCCGGGGCGTTGCGTACCGAGGTCCGGCGGTGTCTCGATCATTTGCGCCGCGATGATCGCCTGCGCCGTATTTCCGGTGAACGGCCGTCGCCCGGCGAGGAGCTCGTAGGCGACAACACCGAGCGAATACAGGTCGGCGCGGCCATCGACCTCCTTGTCCGCTACCGCCTGCTCCGGTGCCATGTAGCTCGGCGTCCCCAGAGCCATACCCGTGGTCGTCACGAAGGATGGCTCCGCGGATGCGCTCACGGCCTTGGCCACGCCGAAGTCGAGCAGCAGCGCATGCCGTCCCGCGAGCATGATGTTGTCGGGTTTGATGTCGCGGTGAATGATGCCCTTGCCGTGGGCATAGGCCAGCGCGTCGAGCATTTCGAAGAGGATCCGGACGGCCTCATCCACCGGGAGCTGGCCCTGGCGCGCGAGCCGGTCCCGAAGTGACTCGCCCTCGACGTACGGCATGATGTAGTAGACGTAGCCGTCCACCTCGCCGCTGTCATGCAGCGGGAGGATCGCCGGATGCTGGAGCCGGGCGGCGACCTCGATCTCACGCAGGAAACGATCCGTGCCGAGGCTCGCGGCCAGCTCCGGGCGCAGGACCTTGAGGGCGACCATGCGGTGGTGCTTCAGGTCCTCCGCCAGGTACACCGCACCCATGCCGCCCTGCCCCAGTGGGCGCTCGAGGCGATAGCGATCGCGTAAGGCTTCTGTCAGGCGGGGAGGGATGTCAGTCACGAGGAGTGGGAGTGTGCTGCCAGCCTCCGTTCATGTCAACCGCGCGGGATAACCCTTTTGCTTACAGGACAGTCACTTGATGACCGCTTGACCGGCGAGGGGTAGCCTAATCGGTAGTCGGCATGAAGAGAGGAGGTGGCCGGAACATGCGCAGCAGCCTGAATTTCCGTCCCCCATCTTACTGGGAGCATCTCGATCCGGTCTCGGCCATTCTCTCCAACATCAAGGGCCAGAACCGGCGGCAGATGATTGCCGCAGTGATCACCGGCCGGGCTCCGGCCCACGTGGGCGAGATCCCCAGCGGTTTCCTGGAAGCGAGACTGGACGACTCCACCCGCGCCGAGCTCGGCGCAACCCACCCGTCCTGGTTGGGGGGCGAATATCTCCCCGACTATCTCCCGGGCGAAGTGGAGATCGCCCGGATCGTGCTCGATTCCGTCACCCAGGACGTGATCAGCTTCCGAGCTCGGCGCCGGCGGCATGGACGACGCATTCTGTATCGCGTGGTGGACGAGTACTGCGACAATGAGATCGGGCCTTGGATCTGCCGTCCCGCCTCCTCGGCGCAGCCGCTCACTTTGGCCGGCATGATCCAGCTGATAGACACAGCCCGGAGCGCCGATTTCGCGGAACAGGAGGGCTCGCTGCCCGATCTCCTCCGCGGCATCCAGGAGGGCTGCGAACCGGAGGAGCTCGGGGAATTCGTAGCGGTGGAGTCAGACTTTTACCCGCAGCTGTCCGGCTATTACCGCAGGCAGGCTCGGTGCTGGCTCGAGCAGCATCGGAACGGCAGGGGGTGAGAGTGCAACGGAAGGCACGAAAAAGTTCAGCGTTATAGCCGAGAAGGTCCGACCGGTGCGTCAGTCCCGCCACAAACCGGATACACCCGACAGTCCCTCTCTTCTCGCCCTTGAAAACCCCGGCCTCTAAGTGACCTGAGTTCTTGGTCCTGCACTGCGCCCTCACACTATATAAGGAAGGGAAGTGAGGGCACGCCGATTG
>JBJMPB010000417.1:0-3276 GCA_045803455.1 Gemmatimonadales bacterium
GCCGGCTCGGCGCCAGGCGCCATGCTCCAGTAGATGCGTACTGCCTCAGCGCCCAGCGGCAGCCCCAGGCGAGCGAGGTGCGTCCAGTCCCACCCCATGAGGAGCGGGTTGATATTGCCGGTGGCGCCCTGCAGAAACAGGCACATAGCGCCTGTCTGCTCCTCGACAAGCCGACGGGCCGTGCCGGGGAAATCGGCACTGATATCCGTACACTGGCTCCCCAGCGAAACCGGATGGCAGGCGTAGTTGAGCACGGCGGCCAGGGGGCGACCGTCGAGGCCATCGACGCGCAGGACGGAGACGCGCGGATCGATGGGGCCGGATGGATTTTGGCCGAGGATGATCTGCCCGTCGGCCGTGCGCTCCCGGCGGTTGATGCCGATGGACACCTTGCCCTCGCCATAGCTTGAACGGCAGGGCACGACCCTAGCGCAGGCCATAGCCACGGCGCCCGCGAGCAGGTGAACCAGGTTGGCGAGGTATGCCTCCACCAAGGGCGACTGCTCGTCCCGGCCGGGCTCTGTCAACGGGCCGTAATGGGTGTGGCTGCACGCGATCACCACGTGATCCGGCGGCACATCGGTGAGCCGGCCTACGGCCTCGCGCACCGCGCCGACCTCTTCAGACCTCAGGAACAGGAGATCGCAGGCGATCACAGCCAGCCGGCTGACGCCGGCTCCCAGTCCGTCGCCGCTCAGCTGTGCCGCGGGTCCCTCCAGCACGAGCGCGGTGGCCGTGAGATCGTCGTGGATGCCTGAGGCCGGACCTCGCCCAGCGAAGCCGATCATCGGTATCCCGATCGGCGGAGTGATGGTGACTCGTGCCACCCCGGCGCTCAGGTCAGTGGCCATGATCTCCTTCTCGCCCTCCATCGCGCGCTAGGCAGGCACCGGCTGTTCCGACTGTGACGTCCACCAGTTCTGCAATTCAGCTCCGTGCTCGCCGATCTTGGCCACGGCATCGACAATCTGGCGTACGCCCTCGGGTCCCGCGAGCAGGAGCTGGTGGGGAATCGTCACCTGTTCCTGCTGGCTGACCCGCTCCGCCACCGGCAGATGGAGCTGGTGGTATTCGGGAACATTCTCCAGCCCGCGCAACGGTGAGGTTTGCAGCGCCTCCGGCGAGAAGGCTACATAGCGGTAGACCGGTACCCCGTACGCGTGCGACACCGGGACGCCCTCCGCCTTCAGAGCGGCCAGGAAGGCTTCACGGGGAATGTCGTTCATTGATTCTTGCTGGTATCGATAGATCGCAAAGTAGTAACCCCGCTGCGTGACCCGCTCGTCACGCTGCTGTGGGATGAGGATGCCCGTCTCGGCCAGGCCGGTGTCGAGCAAGCGTCCCGCCGCATCCCGCGCCGCGGCCTGCTCGGGAAGATGTTCGAACTGGGCCAGCAAGAGCGCCGCCTGCAGTTCCGACAGGCGGTAATTGGAGGCCAGGGCATAGTGCAGGTAGCCTGGCTGGTCGGAGCGACGGCCGATGCTATGTAGCAGGCGAGCCCGCTCCGCTAGCGCGTCGTCGTTGGTGAGGATGATGCCTCCTTCACCTGAGGAGAGCGCTTTGCTCTCCTGGAACGAGAAGGAACCGAACGTGCCGATCGCCCCGACTCGGGTGCCGCGCCAGGCACTCCCCTGCGCATGCGCGGCGTCCTCGATCAAAAACAGGCCGTGCTGCTCGGCGAGCGGCAACAGGCGGTCGAAGTCGATCGGGAAGCCGCCATAGTGGACGCCGATAATCGCCCGAGTGCGGGGAGTTATCGCCGCGGCGACGGACTCCGGGTCGATGGTCAGAGTTTCAGCCTCGATGTCGGCGAAGATCGGAACCGCGCCCACCTCGGCCACGGCGGATGCGGTGGCGATGAAGGTCAACGCGGGCACGATGACCTCATCGCCAATGCCGATATTGAGGGTGCGCAGGATAAGCTGTAGCGAGACGGTGCCGTTGGCGACCGCTATGCCGTGGCGGGCATCCTGGTAGGTGGCGAAAGCGCTCTCGAATCGTTCCGCGTAGGACTCGTCATGGAGCCGGCCCCACCGCCTGCTGCGCAGCACGTCGAGCACCTGCGCCTCCGCTTGCGCGTCAGGCGCCAGGGGCCATGATCCCGCCCGAGCCTGGAGATCGGCGGCTACGGCAGGACCGCCGGTAAGGGCTAGCTCACTCATCTCACTCCTCAACTCTCCAGGCTCTCGAGCAGAGCCAGCGCTCCGATAACCAGGGCATCGTCCAGCGTTGCCCTGTACGGCGACATATGAAGTATCCGCGGCACAAGAGTCGCGGCGTATCCGCCTGCCGCGAAGTCTTCAGCATCAGGGAGATAGCCGATAAAGGGTCCAAACAGTGTCGTGACCACGGTCTTGGCAAACGGCGACCGCGCCGCGATGGCTTGCCCCAGAGCCGTGAAGACCTCGTCGGGCAGGTGCAGCCAGACCTCGTCGTTGACCCGCAGCGCGGCCAGAGGGACGGCGACGTGCTCCGGCTGCGTCGCCAATTGAGCGCGCATCGCCTCTGCCCAGGCGCCATAGAACTGTAACCAGGCACTGTTGTCGACGCCGGAATCGGTCACCCGGACAGAGCCGTACCCGGTCTGCGCCTCCGCCAACACAGTGGCAACGTCCTCCTCGCTCAGTCGCTCCAGAGGCAGCTGAACATTCCCATGAGCCAGGCGGAGCTGGAGGCCGGGCGCGGTGTCGATCGAGTGCAGCACCCCCAGGAGCGACTGCGTCACCACCTCGCCACTCAGCCCCATCCCCTCGAAGGCGAATTGGTGCCAGGCAACCACCGGGTCGATGTCACCACACACTCCCAGGCGGAAGATGGCCTCGCCATACCCTTCCTCGTGCAGCCGGCGCCCGACTTGCCCCGGCCAGTCAGCCGATATCGCCGTCCCGGCGGAGGTACGCCGGTCGATGCTCACCGGATGGCAGCCATGGCTGAAGAGCACCGCCTCCGGCGTACCGGAGAAGCTGTCGATACGCATCACATGCAGGTTCCGGTCGATCGGCCCGTTGCGCCGCACTCGATTGAAGCCGAGCCCCCGAACTGTGCTTTGAGCGGTACCGATCCGAACGGGGTGGGGTGCGGCGATGGCCTCGGTCGCCACCGCCGCACACTGGACGGGAATGCGTTCAACGTAGGAGGGCTCCATCTGCCCCCAGCCCTCCATCAGCAACGGCGCTGGACCGGAGTGCGTGTGGGTAGAGCCGACCAGCACACGTTCGACGTCCAGGCCGGCCGCGTCGGCCGCCTGGGCCGCGATGGCTACGCTCAGCTCCCCGC
>JBJMPB010000427.1:0-5171 GCA_045803455.1 Gemmatimonadales bacterium
TCGCTGGGCTGCCGTTGGGTCGCAACCTTCCAGCCTTCCTCCGACGGATCGAAGTAAAACCGGTCCTGCACTAGAAACCCACCGCGCACCCGCTTGAAATCCAGCGTGCCCACGCCCCCGCTCACCGGCAGCTCCACCACCCGGAGCTGCTTTTTGCCGGCGAAAACCTCGAGCGCCTCGGCGTGGAAGGAGGGGGCGACCACCACCTCAACGAAGAGGTCGCTCATGGCCGCGGCGGTCGCGCGGTCAACGACGGTGTTGAAGCCAACCACCGAGCCGAACGCCGAAACCGGATCAGTGGCTCTGGCGTTCTTGAACGCTTCGAGTGCCGAGCCGGCGACCGCGATGCCGCAGGGCGTCGTATGCTTGATTACCGCGCAGGCGGGCCGGGTGCTCCAACAGGCCACGGCGGTCATGGCGGCTTCGATGTCGAGCAGATTGTTGAAGGACAGCTCCTTGCCCTGGCGCTGGGCCAGGTCCCGCATTCCTCTCGGCTCTTCGGTTACGTAGAGGGATGCGCGTTGGGTGGGATTCTCGCCGTAGCGCAGGGACTGCATCCGCTCCATTGCCAGTCCGAGCCGGCTGGGCAGCCCATCGTCAGGAGGCGTGAGATACGCCGCAATGGCGGAGTCGTAGTCCGAGGTATGAGCAAAAACCTTGGCGGCGAACTCCCGGCGGGTGTCCCGGTCCACCTCGCCCTTCCGGAGCATTTCGAGCACCAGCGGGTAATCCGTGGGATCCACCACCGGCAGTACCGATTCGTGATTCTTGGCCGCCGAGCGGAGCATAGAAGGGCCGCCCACGTCGATATTCTCCAGGGCGTCTTCCAGCGTGGCGTTCTGATTGGAAATGGTGAGCTGAAAGGGATAGAGATTCACTGCTACCAGGTCGATCGGCACGATCTTATGCCGCTCAAGCGCTGCGACGTGCTCGGGCAAATCGCGGCGGGCCAGGAGCGCGCTGTGGATCACGGGGTGCAGCGTCTTTACCCGTCCGTCCAGCAGCTCGGGAAACCCGGTCAGCTTCTCCACCTCGATCACGGGCACGTCGCCCGAGCGGAGCGCGGCGGCGGTTCCGCCGGTCGAGATGATCTCCCAGCCCAGGTCGGCCAAACCCCGGGCAAAGGCCACCACGCCGCGTTTATCGCTGACGGAGATGAGGGCGCGCATGTCTAGTCGGGAGTCGGGAGTCGAGAGTCGGGAGCCGGCACGTCGGACATCAGCGGCGTTCCCGACTCCTGACCCCTGACTCCTGACTCTCCCAGTCTCACTACCCGTCCCTCCCGCGCCGCCGCCAGCACTACTGCAGGCAGCAGTCGATGTTCCTGCTGGAGCACTCGCTCGGCCAGCCGCTCCGGCGTGTCTCCCGGGAGGACGGGGACTCGCGCCTGAGCCAGTGTCGCTCCGTGATCGTATGCTTCATCCACCAGATGCACTGTCGCACCGCTCTCCCGGGCGCCGCTATCGAGCACCGCCTGATGCACCCTCCGGCCATACATGCCTTGACCTCCGAAATCCGGTAGCAGCGCGGGATGGATGTTGATGATGCGTCCCCGATAGCGGGCGATCACCGAAGAGGGAACCAGCTTCAGGTAGCCGGCGAGCACCAGCAACTCTATCCGCTGTCGGCCGAGCAGCGCGAGCCACTCGTCTCCTTGGGCTGAGTCAGTCAACACGACGGCCGGAATCTGCCGCGCTCTCGCGAGATCGAGCCCCGGAGCCGAGCGGTCGCTCAGCACCAGGGCGACTTCCGCCGGGGCGCCCGGCCCCAGGGCGTGGAGCAGCGCTTCCAGATTGCTGCCGCGGCCCGAGATGGCCACGGCGATCCGCATGGTCATGGGCGGGGAAGCTAATGGCACGCAAGCGTCAGGAGCTAGGAGTCCGAGCGGAGGATCAGTTCCACTGCGCCGGCAAGATCTTGAGCCTGGAGAACGCGTTGTCGCGCGCCGGGCGACTCGGAAGTTGCCAGGTCTCCCAGCAGCACGACCCCGCGGCCGCCGAAGGCCGATGCGGGAAGGACATCGCGAGCCCGGTCGCCCACCCACCAGCTCCGCTTCAAGTCGATGTCGTACCGCTCGGCCGCCTGTTCATACAGCAGCGTTCCGGGTTTCCGACATTGGCAGGGCCCACTCACATCGGGCAGGTGGGGACACCAGTAATGGCCATCCAGTCGGGCGCCCGTCTGGGCCAACAGCTCGTCCAGGCGATACTCCGTGCGGCGGTAGTCGTCTTCGGTGAGCAGTCCGCGGGCAATGCCGGATTGATTGGTGACCACCACCGCCAGCCAGCTGTTCCGATTGAGCCGCTCGATCGCGGCAGCGGCTCCGGGCAGCAGCCGGACCTGCTCGGGATCACGCAGGTATCCCACATCCTCGATGATGGTCCCGTCCCGATCCAGAAAAACGGCGCGATTCACGACAGGAGAGCGGCCTCGATGGCTCGTGCCACTGCAGGGAAGCTCGACTCGGGCAGCGTCCGCGGATCGAACAGCAGCCGATCTGCTGACACCCGGGCGACCACTGGTGGAGTGCCTAGCCGAAGCCGCAGGGCCAGGCTGTCAGCGCCGAGGGGGCCGGCATCAATTGCCACGACGGTGGTGGGTAGTGTGGCTCCGGCAAACGAGCCGCCACCAACCGCAGACTCGCCGGGGAGGATTGAGGCTCGTACAGCCGCGGGACAGAGGGAGGCGAGCAGGGAAGCGCGCCGGGCCAGCTCCTCAGGAGCGAGCGTCAGCATGGCGAGGACGGGAATCGTTTGGCTTGCCGTTTCATGATCCTGATAGAGCGCGAGTGTGGCTGCGAGTGCGGCAAGGGTCAGCTTATCCGAGCGAAGCGCCCGGGCCAGCGGATTCCTCCCGCACTGCGCGATGAGCTGCTGACGTCCCACCAGGCAGCCGGCCTGAGGACCACCCAGGAGCTTGTCGCCACTGAAGACGATCAGTCCGGCACCACTCGCAACCGCCTCCGTCACCCGGGGCTCGCTGTCCAGTCCCCAGGCGGAAAGGTCTGCCAGGAGGCCGCTGCCTACGTCGTAGACGAAGGGAATACCCGCCTGGTCGGCCAGCTGAGCCAACTCAGCGGGGGGCGGAGAGGTCACGAACCCACGCTGCTCGAAGTTGGAGCGGTGAACCGTCAGAATCGCGGCGGCACCATCCAGCGCTTCACTATAGTCCTGCAGGTGGGTGCGATTGGTAGTCCCGACTTCCCTGAGCCGCGCGCCACTTTTCGCCATGATCTCCGGAATTCGGAATGAGCCGCCGATCTCGATCAGCTCCCCTCGGGAGATCACCACGTCGCGGCCTTCGGCCACCGCATTGAGCGCCAGCACCAACGCTCCGGCCGCATTGTTGACCACGAGCGCATCGTCCGCGCCGGTGACAGCGCGCAGGAGCACTCGACAGTGGTCACTGCGGCTGCCCCGTACACCGGAGGGGAGGTCGAGCTCCAGATTGCTGTAGCCCTCCGCCACCGAAGTCATGGCTTCGACCGCGGAAGGAGCCAACGGCGCTCGGCCCAGATTGGTGTGCAGGACCACCCCGGTAGCGTTGAGCACCGGCACCAGCCCCGCTCCGATGTTTTGCGCCAACCGTTCACGCACGTCCTCCTCCCAGCGCTCGGGAGGCCCGGCACGCCGGGTACGCGCCGCATCGAGCGATTCACGCACCGCGGCCACAACCGCGTGTCTCGGTGCGGTCTCCAGCACTTGCTGAATGCCCGGCTGATGCAGCAGCCGGTCAACCGAGGGGAGCTGTCTGCGCTGGTCCATGATTACTTGGGCCGAGCCGGAGCCGGCTGAGCCGGAGGACGAGCTTGCGGTTTGTGAGTCGTATCGCGCGCCGCGCGCTTCTTGGTCGTGTCCTGAGGAGTGGGCTTGGGTTTCTCCGGTACGGCAACCACACCCACGGCTGTTCCCGCCACCCCGCTCACGTTGCGAATCCCCCGGACTTCGAGAACCAGCCGCGAGCCCGGCGCCCAGGGGCGGGGAACCCTCAGCGTCAGGCGATCGAATAGCGGCGGACGGCTGGTTAGCACCTCGCTCCGCTGGGGCCGCGGTGCGGGGAGTCGAGCCGGCTTTTTACCTGGAGGCAGCGAGTCGCGGGTCTCCAGCGTGTCCAGGGCGGTGGTATCCGTCGCGGCCGGCCGACCGTGCAGACTGTCATCCACCGGCTTGGGCAGCAGCGACGTGATGGCGACCGGCGTGGAGTCGGGCAACAGGCGAAGCCGCGCGTCCTTCGGAGTGAGCCGCTGCCGCGGGTCGAGCATTTGGGTGAAGGCGATGGTAGCGGATACGCTGTCGTCCGCAGTGACGGTCTGAATGCGGGGGGGATTGGTGTCGTGCACGAACGCCCACAACTCACCCACCTCGGATTTTCCCGGCGCCACACGGCCGCTGCCGTAGGCCTCACGGCCATCCTGCCGCAGATTCTGATTCTGATCCAGCACACCAGAGACGAGGTAATCCCCGGCGGGAAGAGGCCCGAAGGAAAAGTGTCCGCTGGAGTCAGCCACGCCACGATATACCAGGCTGTCGGGTAGGAGGGTCGCGACAATCAAGGCGTTAGCCACGGGACGGCCGGTGGTCCAGTCTACCACCGTGCCCTTGAGCGTGTTCTGGGGTCGGGGCGCCCCGGTGGTGAAGGTCAGCACCACCCCCTCGTTGCTGCGGTTGTTCCGGAGGTCGGTCACACCGGGGAGTAGCTGCACCCGGTACACCCGGTTCGGTTTCCAGCCCCCCTTGGGTTTCACCGTGATGCGATCGCGCTTCCAGCTCACGTCCGGAAAATCGGTGGTGGGCGAGACGACGATGAGCTTCTCGAGGCCACCAGTACCCTCGCCCCGGTTGGGCGATCCTCCCTCTGAGATCACCTCATCGAACGCGAACTCGGCATCGTCCTTGAATGCGCGAAGCACGGCAAAGGAGTCGGGCTTGGTGGCGATCACGCGGGGCGGAGCCCGGTCCGGCGGCCCACCTGGAGGGGGCTCAATGCGGGCGCAGGAGAGAAGGACGGGAAGGAAGGGAAGGACGGGAAAGACTGGAAGGCGTGCGAGATAGGCTGGAAGGCAGTACAGGGTATTCGCCTGTCTGCAGTAGGTCCTGTCCGCAGACCTTCCCGTCCTTCCCGTCTTTCCCGTCTTTCCCACCCTGACTACCCACACCCCAGCAGCTCCCGCT
>JBJMPB010000014.1:0-4820 GCA_045803455.1 Gemmatimonadales bacterium
TTGCACAGGGTCCAGGCCGCAGTCGCAGATCTACGCAACAGGGGCATCGACGGTGCAAACGACCCCCGTCGGAGGAAAGGCAATCGCCACCTGACCGTCCAGATCATGCGCCAGGGTGCGCTCAATCAGACGCGATCCGAAGCCACGCCGCCGAGGAGCCACGACGGGTGGGCCCCCGGCTTCCCGCCACCACAGGGTCAGCCGAGGCGGCGCAACTCCGTTTTGCAGCTCCCACGACACCTCAACGGAGCCAGTCTTGTTGGACAAGGCGCCGTACTTCACGGCATTGGTCGCCAGCTCATGCAGGGCCATCGCCAGCGCCAGCGACATGCGCGGCGTGACCCGCACATGGGGACCTTTGATGTGGAAGCGGCTCTGCCCCGGGATCTCGTAAGGCTTCAGAGCGTTGGCGACCACTTCGACCAGGTCGGCGCCCTCCCAGCTCTCGCGGGTGAGCACGTCGTGGGCTCTCGACAGGGCCAGCAGCCGCATCTCCAACGCTTCGCGGGCGTCCCCTGTCGTCTCCGCACTGCGCAAGGTCTGGGCTGAGATCGACTGTACGGTGGCGAGCGTGTTCTTCACCCGATGGTTCAACTCGTTGATGAGCACCCTCTGGTGCTCGGCAGCGCGCCGTTCCTTGTCGAGTGCCGCTCTCAGCCGCTCCTCGCCTTCGTGCAGCTCCTCCAGCCGGGCCCGGGCCTCGTATTGCCGAAGCCGGCCCCGCAAGGCGGAGCGGGCGACACTCACCAGCGTGCCGGCATGGAAAGGGCGCTCCAGAAAAATCACGTTGCCGAGAAGCTCGGAGAGGCGCGCCAGAGCTGGATTGCGCTCAACCCCGCCGCCGCGACGCGTGAGGAGCACGAAGGCGAAGTCAGACCACGGCGGTTGGCTCGACAGCCAGTGGGACAGCTCCTTCAGATTGGCGGTGCGGAAGGCCTCGTCCGTGACGAGCGCAAAGCCCGCACCCCGGGCGATCTCACGCACCAGCGCCGGCAGGTCGGGGCAGATCTCGGCCGCGATTGCCGCAGCGTGCAGGATGTCCGCTGCAACAGCCGCATCCCGTCCGTGCGGAGCCAGGATGAGCGCCCGCTCCGAACGGGAGTGGAGAGTATCACTCATGGTCAGCGGTCTTTGAGCAGCCGAGACCGGTCACCCTCGGCCAAGACCGGGGTGCCGCGCAGAATCCCCTGGAAGCCCTCCAGCGGCTCTCCGATGGCAATGCCTCTGCTGTCGACCCGGATCTCGCGGATGGAGTTCTCGTGCGTGCCGAACCGCTTCTTGATGACCGAGATCGCCCGCCGGACCTGGCCGAAGGCCTCGAAGTAGCGCAGCAGGATCACGCTGTCGGCGAGATAGGTGACATCGACGGGGGACCTCATGTCGTCGAGAAGCCCGTGCTGGGCCATCGTCAGCAAGGTCGAGGCGCCCTGCCGGTTCAGGTACTGCAACAGCTCATGGATATGCAGGGTCAGAAAGGTCTCGTCCGGCATGGCGGCCTGATAGCCGTTGAGGCCATCGATCACGACTGTCTTCACGCTGTCACGATCAACCCTGGCCCGGACCCGGTGGGCAAACTCTCCCGGGGAGAGCTCGGCGGCGTCGACCTGCTCGATGAACAGGGTGCCGCTGGCACACAACGCGTCTAGGTCGATGCCCATCAGCTTGGTGCGGTCAATGAGCAAACCAAGCTCCTCGTCGAAGATGAACAGCGCCGCCTTCTCGCCCCGTGCGGCGGCAGAGACGGCGAACTGGACCGCCAGCAGGGACTTGCCTGCCCCCGCCGGTCCCATGATCAAGGTACTGGAGCCCTGCTCGATGCCGCCGCCCAACAGTGAATCCAGTTCGCCGATGCCGCTGGTGAGCACATGGCGGTCAAAGCCTGTCTTGTGCTCCCCCGACACCAGCCGTGGAAAGACCTGGACGCCACCCTCGGCGATCACGAAGTCGTGGAAGCCGCCCCGGAACGCTTGGCCGCGGTACTTGATCACCCGCAGGCGGCGGCGCTCGGCGCCGTAGTTCGGCATCAGCCCCTCCAGGCGGATCACACCGTGAGCGAGGCTGTGAACGGTCTTGTCGTTCATGTCGGTGGTCAGATCATCCAGCAGAAGAACCGTCGCGCCCTGGCGAGCGAAGTAGTGCTTCATCGCCAGGATCTGGCGGCGGTAGCGCAGGGAGCTTTGCGCCAGAAGCCGGATCTCCGACAGGCTGTCGATGACGATGCGGACCGGCTTCGTCCGGTCAATTGCCTCGAACACGGCCTTGGTGGTCTCACCGAGCTCGAGATCGGACGAGTAGAGCAGGCTTTGCTGGTGCTCCTCATCGAGCAGGCTCTCCGGCGGCACGAGTTCGTACACGTGAATGCCATCGCCAAGGGTCCAGCCATGCGAGGCCGCGCCGTCACGCAACTCCGCTTCGGTCTCGGACATGGTGATGTAGAGCCCGGTTTCTCCCGCCTTGGCTCCGTCGAGCAGGAACTGAAGCGCAATGGTGGTCTTGCCGGTGCCAGGGCTGCCCTCCAGAAGGTAGACGTGGCCAGGGGACAAGCCTCCGACGAGGATGTCATCGAGTCCAGCAACCCCTGTCCGTGCTTTTGCAGTGGGCTGAGGCTTAGCGGTCATGATGAAGTCCAATCTCGGCTTGGATCGCAGCCGGAAGGGTGTGGGTGGGGATGAGCCCGAGCACGCCGGTGAGCGCCTGCTGCGCATGCCAGAGGTCGTACTGTTGCTGTCGGTCGAGCCAGAAGTGAGGTGTCGTGCCCGAGAGCTGAGCCAGACGGGTGGCCATCTCAGGACTGATCGCCGCCGTGCCGGCCAGAACCCGGTGGAGCGTCTGACGCGCGATGCGCAGCTCCCGGGCGGCTTGGCTGACGGAGAGGCCAAGGCCCGGCAGAATCCGATCCCGCAAGATCCAGCCTGGATGGGGCGGAGGCGCCGGGAGGACGTCTCGGGAGCGGGGCATGCTCTTACCTCGGTGAAGCCAACTGTAGCGTTATGGGTGACAGACCGCCGAAGACAAGGGCTGGTGCAGATGGGAGCACCATCAATCCGGCCGCTCGCCCTGTTGACCGTTCAGAAACGCCTGTGAAACCGGGTACGCTGTGCTGACGTTGGCACCTGCGGCGATCATGCATGACGGTCACGGGAACGGTCGCCTGGTTCGACCTGACCAGGCAATTCGGCTTTGTGGCGCTGAGCCACGGCGACAGTAACGCCTTCCTGCACAGGTCAGTGCTGAAGGAGGCTGGTTACGTCTGGCTTCCGCGTGGAACCACGGTGCGGGTCAAGGTTGAGCAGGATCGTGGCAAGCTGCGGGTCGTCGCGGTTCTGGAGATCGACACCAACACCGCCCGACCCGGAGAGAATGAGCCGATCTTGCGCAAGCCTAAGACCTGAACGCAACTCTGGCTTGTCTGAGTATGATGTCGCGGCAGAGATAATAGATTTCATCCAAGTACAGAGTGAGATGGTGCGCTGTCGTGACCTATGCGCTTACCTTGATTTATTGATTGTCAGACGCCATATAGTGATTATTACTGGCATGGTTGATCCAGGCGTCGGTGACTGAGAGTTCGATATGCTCCCGCCTGTCGGCAAAGGAGCGTCCCATGCCTCGCTATTTCTTCAATGTGATCGACGGCCGCAGCATCATCGACAATCAGGGGTCGGAGCTTGCCGGCCTCAAGGAAGCCCGCGTCGAGGCCATTCAGCTCGCTGGCGCCATCCTGCGCGATGAAGGCGACACGTTCTGGAACGGACAAGAGTGGCATTTGGATGTCACCGATGCCTCAGGACAGTCTGTGCTCAAGCTCCGCTTCTCAGCCGAAGATCAAGGCACCACGTCTGAAGGGGACAAGATCCAGGTCCCGGCTTAGTCCGTTCTCGGCAAGCAAGGTCATTCGAGAGCTCTCGGAGCGACAAGCCTCCACAAGGGAGGGGTCAGGCAAGTGCGAACGTGATGAGAATCCTCGTTGTAGAAGATGATCCCTTCATTCGTGAGATGGCCGTGACGGGACTGGAAGATGCCGGGCACGAAGCCATTGAAGCGGCCAGCGGCGGAGAAGCTTTAAGTCTTCTGCACGCTGGGATCGCCGTTGATGCCCTGCTGACCGACATTCGGATGCCAGAGGCCAATGGCTGGGAGGTGGCGCGGGCCTACCGCGAGCGCTTCCCCGATCTGCCTGTCGTGTATGTGACAGGGTATGCGGAGCACATGCAGCCTGTCCCTGGAGGAATCATCATCTCGAAGCCGTACAAGATGTCTCAGGTGGTTAGCGTCTTGGGAAGATAGGCAGCAGCGCAACTCGCGCGTTGTGGCAACCAAGTTAAAATGTCAGTCGGGCTGGGGCTTGCCAGCGAGATCAGGATCGATGGGCGAGGCGCTGGCTGATCCAGTCCTGGACCCTATTCAGATTCGAGAAGGTGGGGTGGTTGATCCCATCGATCGGGCCAAAGCCGGCTTCCACGAACCATTGCCCTGGAGCCACCTCGTTCCCGTCCGAGAGGCGCACCAGCACCGCCAATAGCCGCTGCTCCTCGTCGAGGACCATCATGCCCTCCTCGTCAAAGCCTGTTGCCACGCGGATCGGCTGAAGGGTGAGGATCATGCAGCGGCCTGATTGCTCTCCAGATGCAGGTAGGTGGGATCGAATTCGCCTGCCTCCTTCAGCTTATCCCAATCATAGACGGTCAGCCGGTCGCCCTTCAGCTCGATGAGGCCATCGGCCCGCAGTTGCTGAAGCACCCGGTTGACGTGAACCGTCGAGACGCCAATCGCGTCCGCAAACTCGCCCTGGGTGATCGGCAGGTCACAGGCATGATCCT
>JBJMPB010000020.1:0-3765 GCA_045803455.1 Gemmatimonadales bacterium
AGGGCTCGACAAAGGTCAGAATCGGAGAGCGGTCCCGGGGCGGCGTCTCGATCAGGGTGAGATCGCGGAGCCCGGCGAGTGACAGGTGCAGCGTACGGGGAATGGGCGTCGCGGTGAGGGTCAGAACGTCGACGGAGAGCCGCATGGCCTTGAGCCGCTCCTTGTGCTTCACACCGAAGCGATGCTCCTCGTCCACCACCAGCAGTCCCAGATCGTGAAAGATCACGTCCTTGGACAGCAAGCGGTGGGTGCCGATGACCACATCGATCTGGCCATTCGCGAGACGCTCGAGCGCGGCCTTCTGTTCCTTGGCGGTACGAAAGCGGGAGAGCACTTCGACTCGCACCGGAAAGTCGGCCAGCCGCTCCAGAAAAGTGCGTCCATGCTGCTCCGCGAGAATCGTGGTCGGTACCAGCACCGCCACCTGCTTTCCCGCCTGCACGGCCTTGAAGGCGGCCCGCACAGCGATCTCGGTCTTTCCGTAGCCCACGTCGCCCACGAGCAACCGGTCCATGGGGAGCGGCTGCTCCATGTCTCGCTTGACCTCCTCCGTAGCGCGGCGCTGGTCGGGCGTGTCCTCATAGAGGAAGCTCGACTCGAGCTCTCGCTGCCATTTGGTATCCGGAGGAAAGGCGAAGCCGGTGCTCACGGTGCGGCGAGCGTACAGATCCAGCAGTTCGGCCGCCATCTGCTTGATGGCTTGGCGGGTTTTCTCCCTGACCCGCTGCCAGCTCGAGCCCCCAAGGCGATGGAGACGGGGAGGCGGCCGGTCGCCGTCCTCGCCGGCTGCGCGATAGCGCTCCATCTGATCCAGCCGGTAGAGCGGCACATTCAGCCGGTCGCCGCCCTCGTATTCGACGATTGCCACCTCGAGGGTCGACTCGCCTGCGGTGATCGTCTGGATGCCCCGGTAGATCCCGATGCCGTGATCCAGGTGGACGACATAGTCGCCCAAGGCCAGGGCGCCGGTGGCCGTAGAGGGTGCGGCCTCCCGGTAGCGCCGAGGCCGACGGAGCCTGCGTGCCCGCCGGAAAATCTCGTGGTCGGTGAGGACCCGCAGGGTCGGCATGACGAATCCGCCGTCGAGCGCCCCGATGGCCAGGGTAGCGTCGGTGGCAAACCGGCCGCCCTCCTCCAGCAGCTCCTCCATCCGCTCGAGCTGGCCCTCATTGTCACACAGCAGGAGTGTAGGAGTGCCGGAGCGGAGCAGCGACCGAAGCCGGTTGAGGTCCCGGTCGACTCGCTCGGGCGGAAAGAATCCGAACTGGAGATCCACCGGTTCGTCCCGGAAAACCAGGCGGGGGAAGGCCTCGATCCGGGCCCGCCATGCGGTGGGATCCTGAAAGATGGCCTCGCGCTTGGGGACGTCCTCACCCAGCCGGCGCGCCACCTCCAGGTGATGCTCCGCCTCGTTCCAGGCGCGGGTCACCTCATCCAGATCGGGTCCGAACGACTCCTCGACCACCAGGGTCTCTGACGGGAGGAGCTCGAGCAGCGTACGGCGGACCGCCTGGCCGCCGCCACCACCCGCTGCGCGGGTACCCGGCCCGTCCGCCTCCTCCCGCACCGCCTGCGTATTGATCGGCAGCACCGTGATCTCCGGCAACTCCTCGAGCGATCGCTGCGTGGTGAGATCGAAGCCCCGGAGTGAGGTTATGTCGTCGCCCCACCACTCCAGCCGAGCTGGAGCAGCCATGCCGAATCCGTACACGTCGAGGATGCCACCCCGGGTGCTGTACTCGGCAACCTCGGTGACCGTGGGCACCCGGCGGTATCCCATGGTCTCGAGGTCTCGGGCGACGTCCGCCGGAGGCCGCTTGTCGCCCACCGAGAGCGACAGGCGCAGCCGCTCCAGCGCGGCAGGCAGCAGAGTGCGCTCAGCCGTTGCTCGGGCGGTGGTCACCAGGATCCTGAGCTTTCCTGCCAGCAGCGCCTGCACGGTTTCGGCGCGCTCACCGGCAATCTCGTAGTGAGGCTCGTCCTCGCCGAGGGCTTCGCGCTGCGGATAGAGAACCGTGGGCGCGTCGGTGAGATGACCCAGATCGCTGAGCCAGCGTTCGGCATCGGCCGGGGTGGGAGCCACAATTGTCAGCAGTCGCTGAGGAAAAGAGCGAACCAGCCAGGCAACCAGCACGGCTGCACTCGACCCGGGCAGACCCCCCAACCGCAATGCTGTTGACCGCGAAGGCAGACGTTCGGAGAGATCTCGTACCGCAGGAGTCCGCTCGAAAGCGTCGAGCAGCGGCTTGAGGCTCATGCCCGCCGTCTCCATCCGCTGGCAAAGCCGGCCTCCGCCAGTCCCACCAGCAATGCCGTCCACAGCAATGGGCCGCGCAGATCTCCTCGGGCCGCCGAGGAGAAGGCCGCACCCCCCGCCTTGCCGAGGGAAACGATCCGCGCGCCGCGCCAGAGCCGCCGCGCCTCGCCGTCGGTAGCGCGCTCCAGCCGGGACTCACGTGGGTCCGGATTGACGCTCAGCGCGCCAATGGTGTCACGCCCGGAGAGAAGGAAGTGAACCCCTGGCTGTGCCGGACGAAACAGCGCGCCACCCTCCACTCGCCAGCTACGGTCGCCCTGTCGTACCTCGGTTGCCAGATCCGGCAGCCGCACCGCATCACCGGTGCTACCCTGCTCCAGCACGCTCTCACCTCGGGCCAGGCGATTCACCAGCAGATCCATGAAAGGCATGAAACCCGCCGATACCGGGAGGTCGGTCCAACCGGGATCCAGCCGGCTGCCCAGCAACACGACATCACCTCCACGGACGATCCATGGCGTTCCGGCTACCGTAGCGAGAACGCCGGTGCGTCCACTGCTGCTAGGTTGAAGAGAGTACCGGCGCAGAACTCTGTGGCGGCCGAGAGCGGCACTGCTGTCGGTGAATTGCGGCTGGATCGAGAGCTCGCCGTAGCGCCATCCAATCCCCCGCGCTGCCAGTGAGCGATTGAGAGCCCCGATCCGGGCTGGATCGTCCGGCGGCTGCACGATCGAGACTCCGCGGCCGAGTTTTCCCAGAAGCACTTCGTCCCCCCGCACGATGCGATGGTTAGAGGCGAGCACCTCACAGGCGGCGACGACGTAGCGGCCGGTCGAATCCCAGTTCACCCGGGCAACTGGAGCGATGCGGATTGCCATCACTCGCCGATCGTCGGCTCGAAGCTCGTCGGGATCCAGCGCGGCGCTGAGCTCCCACCAACCACTGGGCGCGGCGGGAATGTCCAATGTGGCCGCGCTCCCCACATGCCCGAGCGCTTGCGCGGGGGGACGGGTGCCCAGGCGAGCGTTCACGGGAACGCCCGCGCCCGAGTCTCCGACCAGCGTCACCGTGACCCGACCTCCCTCCTGCGCCCAGGGCTGCGAGCCAGCATCGAGATTGCCGATCCCGGCGTTGGGTGGAGATGGAGCATCGGGCCGGCCCACGACCAGAGGTGAAGACGGCCTTGCGGCTGAGAGTGCACTCGCCTGAAGATCGGTCAGCAGAATGATCTCACCCGGTTTGGGCTCCGGGCCGAGTACCTCTTCGGCCATTCCCAAGGCGGCACCAAGATCAAGCCGGCGAAGTGAAATGCTCAGTCCGCTCAGGAGCTGATCGAGAGCGCCCTGATCTCCGCGGCGGGGAATGCCATCGGCCGTGATGAGCCACAAGGCATCCTGTGGCGTGGCCCGGGCCAGGACCTGCCGGCCCGCAGCAACCAGCTGCCGGAACGTGGGAGTGCCCCTCACCACCGCACCGCTGCTGGGCGAGTTGTCGATGATGAGGACAAG
>JBJMPB010000036.1:0-2572 GCA_045803455.1 Gemmatimonadales bacterium
TGGACGAAGCGGCTGAGCGAGACCGGGAGCTTGCCGGTGGCACCGACCGTGGACCGCTTCACGGCATTCCTTATGGAGTCAAGGATCTCCTGGCCGCTGAGGGCGCTCCTACCACCTGGGGAGCAGAGCCATACCGGCACCAGATGCTTCAGGGTGACGCAACGGTCGTTACTCGCCTGCGCGAAGCAGGAGCGGTGCTCTGTGCCAAGCTCGGCATGGTGGAGCTCGCCGGAGGGATGGGATATAACCAGGCGTTCGCGAGCTTCACCGGTCCCGGCAAAAGCCCCTGGGATCCGAGCCGTTGGTCGGGCGGATCGTCCAGCGGTCCTGGGTCTGCCGTCGGCGCGGCGATGGTCCCATTCGCCATCGGGTCCGAAACCTGGGGGTCGATTCAGTTTCCATCGGCATTCTGTGGGGTAAGCGGCCTTCGTCCCACCTACGGCCGGGTGAGCCGGCACGGGGCGATGGCACTGAGCTGGACCATGGATAAGCTGGGCCCTTTGGCCCGCACCGCCCGTGATTGTGGGATCGTTCTTGCAGCGATGGCCGGTCCGGACCCTGAAGATCCGTCGAGTCTTCCTGAGAAGTTCGTCACGCCATCAGCCACAGCCTCTCGCCGGTTCCGGATCGGTATTTTGAAGGGCACGCGGGAGAAGGTTCAACCGGAAGTTCTGCAGAACTTCGAGAATTCGCTGTCGGTACTGCGAGAGTTCAGCGATTTGGTGGAGGATCTCGAGCTACCGGACCTTCCTTTCGATGCGGCTGCGAGCATCATCATCGACGCGGAAGGAGCAAGCGCCTTCGAGCCGTTGTTCGAGAGCGGCAGCATTACCACGCTCACCGCTCCTGAGGATCGTCTCGGCGGGTATGCCGGTCTCGTGATCCCGGCAAAGGACTACCTGCGAGCGCTCCGGGTTCGGCGCATTGCGGCCAAGGCCCTCGATGGCCTGTTGAGCCAGGTAGATGCCATCGCTGCTCCATCGCTGCCGACCGTGGCCTGGCCCATCGATCGGTCGTTCGACAAGGTGTATCCCGCATTCCCCGGCGGCACGGACATCAGCGGAGCTGCCAATCTCTGCGGGGTCCCGGGACTCTTCATGATGAACGGACAGGGAGAGGCCGGTTTGCCAACCAGCTTGCAGCTGACGGGTCGCGCCCTGGGGGAAGCCGTCCTGCTGGAGATCGGCATGCAATACCAGCAGCGCACGACATTTCACCGTCTCCGGCCAAATGGGTTGTGACTCTCATCGAATCATCGTTATATCTGGGGTTCGCCATTCGTCCGGATACAGGAGCCATCGTGACAGTGTCTTATTTGCCGCCATCGCCCTCTGCTCTAGCCCGCGCTAGGTGGGAGGACATCGCACCATTCTTCGATGAGCTGGCGGCGCGTCAGCTGGACTCGGACAACATCACCGCTTGGCTCCACGAGTGGTCCCGGCTGGAGGAACTGGTTACCGAGGCCGCGGCCCGGGCCATGATCGCCTACACCATCGACACCAGCGATCGCGACAAGGAAGCCGATCACCTCCGCTTCTCCACCGAAATTCTGCCTCGGATGGAGGAACGGAGCGTCGAGCTCGCCCGGAAGCTGTTGGCCACCGGCTTCAGCACGCCCGAGCTCACCACCACACTGGCCCGTTTCCGAACCCAGATCGAGATTTTCCGGGAAGAGAACGTCCCCATCTTCGCTGAGCTGGAAGAGCACAGTGCCCGTTATCAGCGGATCACCGGATCGATGACCGCCGAGTGGGAGGGTGTCGAGCGGCCGCTGCCCCAGCTCCAGCCATTTCTGAAGAGTCCCGACCGGAGTGTCAGGGAGAAAGCCTTCCGGGCCGCCAGCGCACCTTACATCGACAGCCGCAACCAACTGGCCGCTCTGTTCGACCAGATGTACCGGCTCAGAACCCAGGCCGCCCACAACGCTGGTTTCGAGAATTTTCGAGACTACATATTTCCCGCCAAGTTCCGCTTCGACTACACCCCGGCCGACTGTGAGAAGTTCCACGCTGCTATCGAGCAAACCGCTGCTCCCGCGGTGCAACGTGTGCTGCAGCATCGGCGCGAGCGTCTGGGGCTGGACGTTCTGCGGCCCTGGGATCTCGCCGTCGACCCCTATCGCCGCAATCCGTTGCGCCCGTTCTCCGATGCTTCCGATCTGGTGGGCAAGGCCAAGCAGGTCTTCGATCGGGTGCATCCCTCGCTCGGCGGAGAGTTTCAGACCATGATCGACGAGGGCCTGCTCGACCTCGAGAGTCGCAAGGGCAAGGCGCCGGGGGGCTACTGCGAAACGCTCCACTTCAACGGCCGGCCGTTCATTTTCATGAATGCGGTCGGTCTGGTGGACGACGTGATGACCCTGCTGCATGAGGCGGGACACGCCTTTCACGCCTTTGCTTCTCACCCACTCCCGCTCATCTGGCAGCGTCATCCCGGGTCCGAGGCCGCCGAGCTCGCCTCCATGTCGATGGAATTTCTGGCATCGCCCCATCTGGCGCAGCCGGTGGGATACTTCGATACCGCCGAAGCCCGAAGCGCCTGGCTGGAGCACCTGGAAGACGTGCTTCTGAGT
>JBJMPB010000448.1:0-3016 GCA_045803455.1 Gemmatimonadales bacterium
ATCTCGGCCGCATTCACGGGTGCAACCGTCAGATCGGCGCTGCCATGCCAGACCGACAGCTTGGGCCATGGACCCGGGTGCCGAGATGCCGCTCGCACCAGAGCGCCCCACGCCCGCGCAGACCGCACCTGGCCCTGGAACATACACCGGAGGGCGGCGGGGACGCCGATGGCGGCGCGATAGGGCACGCCGGCGATCACGGCGCCGCCCGCGAACACCTCGGGATAGGCCGCCAGCATAACAGACGTCATCCCACCCCCCGCCGAGAGGCCGGTAACGAACACACGGCTGCGGTCGATCGCATGGGTCTGGATCATGTGCTCGACCATGTGCCGGACCGAGAGTGCCTCACCTTGGTTGCGCTCGCTGTCACCGCGCTGGAACCAGTTGAAGCAGCCTCTCGGGTTGTTGGCGCGCTGCTGCTCGGGGAAGAGCAGGCTGAACCTGAAGCGGTCCGCCAGGGTCGACCAGCCGGCGCCCAGATCGTACTCAGCTGCGGTCTGAAAGCAGCCGTGGAGCACCACGACCAAGGCCGGCGATCGAGGGAGCCGATCGGGCACATAGGCGTACATGCGCAGGCGGCCCGGGTTGGCCCCAAAGCCAACGACCTCCTGTAAGCGGGTCGGCACCTGAGCGAGCCGAAGCCGGGGCGTGCCATCAACACGGGCCGGGCTCAGCGCGGGTGGCGGCTCGCCTATTGACCTAGCTCTGATCTTGCCAATGGGCCATTCGCTCGCTTTCGGCACCGTTCTCGCCCATGTCTTCGACGCTCCTGACCAACAAAGCGCGGAACTGGTTGATGGAGCGTTTCGAGGTCACGTGACCGAAACTAAGTTTGCATTAACCTTTTCTTCACATCTGCTGCTGGAACCATAGCAGATGCGCATCTTGTTGGTTGAGGATGACCCGGCCGTGTCGCACGGCATCGCGCTGATGCTGCGCTCCGATGCTTTCACCCTCGACATGACCGACCTCGGCCAGGATGCGATCGAGCTCGCCAGGTATTCCGACTACGACCTCATCCTTCTCGACCTGAACCTGCCCGATCTGTCGGGCTACGAGGTCCTGCGCGCGTTGCGGGTCGCGCGCGTCAATACGCCGGTCCTGATCCTCTCCGGCCTCACCGCGACGGCCAACAAAGTGCAGGCTCTCGCGTTTGGGGCTGACGATTACCTGACCAAGCCCTTTCACAAGGACGAGCTGCTGGCGCGCGTTCAGGCCGTCGTGCGTCGCTCCCAAGGTCCGACCGGGGAGGTTGTGCGATGTGGTGAGCTGGTCGTGAGGCTCGATGCACAGCGGGCCGAGATCGCCGGCCGGCGTGTCCCCCTGACCGTGAAGGAGTACCAGATGCTGGAACTCCTGGCGCTCCGGAGGGGAACGCCGGTCACGAAAGACATGTTCCTGAGCCACTTGTATGGTGGCCGGGATGAGCCCGGGCTGAAGATCATCGACGTGTTCATGTGCAAGCTGCGCAAGAAGCTTGCGGCGATGTCGGGCGGGATCGACTACGTCGAGACCGTGTGGGGGCGGGGCTATATGCTCCGCGAGCCCCACAGCCTCAAACTGGCCGGATAGGCGCGAGGGCGCGGGCAGCTCCCGTTAACGGCTTCTTAACTTTTCTGCTGGCCCATCGGCTCACTGCAGAATGGTTAAGGCTCGTGAACCCGTCAGCTCGCGCCCGCACTTCCCCAAGCCGCCGCCCCATTCGCGTTCGTGGTCGGTCCCACACGGCGCTCGTGCTCACGCCGGAGCTGCCCATAGCAGCCTGGCTTGACGACCTGGGCGCCTTGCTCCAGCGATCCCCGGGTGCCTTCAACGGGCGGTTCGCGCTCCTGAACGTCTCAGCCCTGTCCTTGGCAGGGCCAGACCTGGCGAACCTCGTCACAGAGCTGCGTTCGCGTGATATCCCTCTGATGGGCATCGAAGGTGCCGACCCGTCCATCCTCGGCCCAGACCTGCCGCCGTTGATGAAGGGTGGAGGCCCAACCAGCATTATCGAGTTTGCTGATGCGACCCCACCACGCGCCAAGCCGAGCGAACCAGCTCCTGCGCGTCAGCGGCAATCCTCCTTGCGGCTGGAGAGTCCCGTTCGGTCTGGCCATTCCGTGGTGTTTCTGGACGGGGATGTGACGGTCATCGGCTCGGTTGCCTCAGGTGCAGAGATCGTGGCCGGCGGGTCGATCCACGTGTATGGCGCCTTGCGGGGCCGGGCCATTGCAGGTGCAGCGGGTGACGCGCGGGCCCGGATCTTCTGTGACAAGCTGGAAGCCGAGCTATTGGCGATCGACGGTCTGTACAAGGCCGCGGATGCAATCGACGAACGCCTTCGCGGTCAGCCGGTCCAGGTCTGGCTTGAGGGCGACGTCATGCGAACAAAACCGCTGGACTGAAGCAGCCTTCTATTTTGGCATGGTCGTGACTGTCCCCAAGGGAGTTCGGATCGGCTGCTCCCTTAGGGTTCTGGACCAAAGCTCTTGTAGAGTTCCGCCGCGAGAGCTTTGAGGGCGTCATCGGCCCGACGCCCGCCCACGTTGGTCACCAGCACCATCGCGAAGTCATGCTTCGGCTGCAACAAGATGTCAGCCAGGTTCATCTGGTTTGAGCCACCGTGGAACAGGAACGGCTCACGCGAGAAAGGGAGTGTGATGGTGAGCCAGCCAAACCCATAGCGGCCCATCGCGGGCGTGCCAGGCGGGGCATCCGGGCGCGGCGGCATCTCGATCACAGGTGTATGCAGCTTGCGCACCGTGTCCGCTTGGACCAGGGCTGGACCTCGTTGGCCAACTGCCGCGTTCCAGCCTGCCCAGCGAGCAAAGTCGAGCACGGACATGTGCGCCGTGCCCGCGGGACCGATCACCTCGGGGTTATCCCCGCCAGGGCCGGCCAGGAGCGGTTTGGGGCGGGCGCCCTCGCGCGACTCGTGGCCGAGCGGCGCATCGACCCGGCCCAGCGTCGACTGTGGCCCCAGCCCGGCTGTTCTCAGCTCGAGGGGATTGAACAGGCGCCCCACGATAAG
>JBJMPB010000461.1:0-6544 GCA_045803455.1 Gemmatimonadales bacterium
ATAGATGTACAGCGCCGCGAAGTCGATAGCGTCGTCGAAGTGTCCGCCTTTGCGGAACGAGCCGGAAACATCCAGCCCAATCACCAGGGTCGACTTCGGTGGCGGAGCGTTCTTGGGCGGGGCGCAGCCAACAATCAGAGCGCCCAGTGTTGCCGCTACCAGAAACGAGCGCTTCATACGGCCGCCTGGGGAACATTTCCCCGCACCTTGCGATCCACCGACAGCGGGGTCGCCGCCTGCACGTCTTCCAAGTTGCGGAACGGCAGCGTGAAATGAGGCCGGCCGAGCAGAACAACCAGCCAGAAATTGAAGCCGGATGCGAGCAGCTGAAGCACCGGCAGCGTAAGCAGCTCGAACATTTCACGGGCTTCGGTCTTGAACCAGTCCACCTCAGCCTTGAGCGCCGCGATCGGGGCCTTCCAGAACTCGGGCTGCCTCGGCGGGGCCAGGTCGGCGGAGCTGCTGTGGCTCAGAGTCTCCCGAGCCAGCACAGCGATGAGGGCCGGGGTGCCGTAGCGACCAAAGAGGAACCAGGTCATGCCGCGTACGCCAAGCCAGCCGGCAAAGGCAACCGCCAGAGTCCCCACGATGCCCAGGTTGAACCCTTGCTGGGCCATCCAAGGTGTTATCGCATCCACCAGCTCCCGGTAGAGGAACAACACCTCGAACATGGCCACCACGATCTCGATCACAGTCATGGAGATGATGGTGCCGTACTGCTTGCTCTTGATGGCATCGTTCAGGGCCTGCACGCAGGCGAAGCTGCCGCCCACCAGGAAAAACAGGAACATGTAGAGCAAAGCGGTGAGCATGACCGGGTTCGGCTCGAAACCGACCAGATCAGCCAGCAGCTCGTTCATGGTGGGACGAAGGGTGAACGTAAAGATGGTGGCTTCCACTGCCGACCAGACGATCAGCAGAATGAACGCCAGCCACGGCACGCCCGGTTTGAAGTAGCGTCGGGAAGTCCAGTCCAGAATGGCAAAGGGAGAGTTCAGGGCACCCTTGATGGCGTTCCAGACCAGGCGCACCAAGGCGCGAATCCCGCTGCCGATCCAGCCCAGGAAGACGAAGAGGAAGCGGCCCATGCCGGCCCAGTAGAACCAGGCCATCCGGCCCACATCCCACCAGGACATCAGCAGCGCGGTCAGGAAGTAGCCCCGGCCCGAGCGGAACGGCAGACTGTACAGCGAAACCATGGTGGCCCACATGCTCACCAGGAGCACGGCGGCAGGCAGCAGTAATAGAGTCGCCTTCAGTACGGCCAGCCCTGCTGTGCCGTCGAAGATGAACCCAAATACCAGACGCTGAAGATCGAGGATCCAGGACATGCCGGACCACATCCAGCTCCACAGCTGGGTCAGCATCCAGCTCCACTGCTCCGGTTGGGCCGTAACTAAAGTCGATTGCATACGCGTAGCGCCTCCAGCCATTCGCAGGAAGAGAGACGGGTGCCTTCAGGGTGTGGAAGTTCGGGGTGGAGAGGGCAAGCCACGTGCCGTAGATGGCACGCTTCAGGAGAGGACCGTTACCGGAATGTGACCAGCAGAGTTGCACCCAATGGAAAGAGGGCTGCCCCGCTCATTTTACCGATTCTAGGCATGCACCAGACCATCCTTGAGGCGAACTGCGTCTGCTGTTGGTCCAGTGAAAGTTGTTGCACTGCAGGTCCTGGTTACAGTATCCCGAATAACTTTCGTCAGCTTCGGAAATCCCTCCACTCTAACCGATGGTGTCGAACGCGAGCACCAGCTCCAGGAGCGACCATGGCGGGCCGATTGGAAGCGATTTGGATCAAGCGCGCTCACCGCGGTCCTATGGATCCGGTGACTCGAGGAACCCTGGTCGCGAGTCGAGGCCTCAAGGGCAGCGCCGACCAGGGACGTCGGCGCCAGGTGACAATCATCGCCCGCGAGAAATGGGCTGACGTAATGCGGGAGCTTGGGGCGTCGATTTCGCCGTCGGCCCGCAGGGCGAACCTCATGGTCAGCGGTGTAGAGCTGGCCCATTCGCGCGACCGCGTTCTCCGGATCGGCGGCACCCGCCTCCGCATTGGAGGAGAGACCAAGCCATGTGAGCGGATGGATGAAGCGTTCGATGGATTGCGGCCGGCGATGGCATCCGATTGGGGCGGCGGAGTCTATGCCGAAGTGCTGGAGGACGGGGAGATTGCTGTAGGAGACGAAGTGGCTTGGGATCCGAATGGCAGTTGAAGCACCTGCCCGACACACCAGGCGGTCCCGTTCTCGGGTCCCGCCTGGTATTGTGTCGTGTCAGATCCAATTCTGCCTTACACCTTCATTCGCTTGGCCTTTTGCCGGACAAACGCGTAGTTCAGCGTCGGCAGAGTGTTCTGGTTGGCTGCTTGCTCGAAGAGCTCAGCCGCCTTGGCCGGTTCACCCTTGCCCTGATACGCCAGGCCGAGGCGATAGAGCGTATACGGGTCTTGCTGATTCCCAAGCTTGAGCTCCCCGACAGCGCGCGCGTAGTTCTTCTCGCCCAGGGCTATGGTGCCGGCCAGCTCATGAGCCAGACGGATCTGCCCATCGTTTTTCTTGGCCACAGCACCTTTCATGAAGATGTCGGCGTGACTTTGAGCGGCGGCGTAGTCTCCTGATCCCGCCGCAACCCGGCCGATGTTGTAATGGTGCACCAGGCGGGCATTCTCCTTGACCTCGGATGAGAGATCGGATTTTTCCTGGAGCTCCTGGGCACGATCGTACTCACGCTGAGCTTCCTGGGGTTTTCCGGCTTCCAGCAGAACATCCCCGATCGACGTCAGGTCAGCGGACATAGCGGCGGCGTCATTGATCTTCTCCGCCACGGCATACTCCCGGCGCAACTCCTTCACCGCTTGCTCATAATTCCCCTGATCCGCATAAGTGACTGCGGTGCTGAACAGCGCCAGCCGCCGGTCGCCATCATTGCGAGCCGCATCGCGCAGCTTCGATGATTCCGCCCGGGCCGCGTCGTGCTTGCCCTGGAACATCAGATTGCTGGCGATCCCGAAGTGAGAGTTGGCAAAGTTGGGATCGATCTGCAGCGCTTTCCGGTACATGGCAATCGACTCATCGAACCGCCCCATCTTCATCAAGAGCTCGGCATAGGAATCGTAAGGATTGGGATCGTTTGGAATCAGCTCGATGTATTTCTTGAAAGCTTCCTCTGCCTCACGGAACTGTCCCTCCGCCCGCCGGGCATACCCCAGAATGTTGTACGCCGGAGCGTAGTCCGGCGCCAGGTCGACCGACTTCTGATATTCCGACACCGCCTTACCGTATTCCTGCTGGCCGAAATAGGCCCCACCCAGGAGAAAGTGGGCCCGCTCATCTCGCGGATAGGCTGCGGCCAGTCGTTCGTAATACTCCCGTTGCGACTTGGGGTCGGCATTGGCTCCTGCCTGCAGGCCGAGAATCATCAGCCGCTCGCCTTCCGAAGCCTTGTCCGCCAGACGGACGGCCTCTGCCAGATGGGTGAAGAAGTCCTTTGCCGTGGGAGAGTTCAAAGCCAGGCTGTAGTGCGCCAGAGCAAATGAGGGGTCTTTTGCCGCTGCGGCCTCGAGGAATTGACGGGAATCGTGGGCCCGGAGATTCTCCCCGAGAGTGCGCCCTTTTAGGTACTGCTCTCTGGCGGCGGACGATGCGGTAGTCACCGGGATCTTTGCCATTCCGCCGGCACTCTGCGCCGAGCCGTGGTGTGGGGACAGCGTAAAAGCCAGGACAGCGATGACCCCCGCGCGCAATTCAGTCGATAGTTGCGACATGAAACCTCCCGTTGCTGGAACCTTGCGATGACTTGAGAGCAGGAGAGTGAGCCTCCCTCCAGGCTCTACTCAGGCCTCCTGGGAAAAGATTCACCGTGGCGATAACCTTCCCCGGTGCCCGACCTTCTCGCTGCCCGCTCCCAGATGGCTGTGTCGCTGGCGTTTCACATCATTTTTGCGGTGGTTGGCATCGGCATGCCGGTGCTCATGGTCATCGCCGAACGCCGGTGGCAGAAGACCGGCGACCCAATCCACCTCGATCTCGCCAAACGTTGGTCCAAGGGCACGGCAATCCTCTTCGCCGTAGGCGCCGTTTCGGGCACCGTTCTCTCGTTCGAGCTGGGACTTCTCTGGCCCCGGTTTATGGAGCTGGCCGGTGGCATCATTGGTATGCCGTTTTCACTCGAAGGTTTCGCTTTCTTCACCGAGGCCATTTTCCTGGGGATCTATCTCTATGGGTGGGATCGGATCTCCCCCCGGGCACATCTGTGGGCCGGCATTGCCGTGGCGATTAGCGGGGCGGCGTCAGGGATATTCGTGGTAATGGCAAATTCCTGGATGAACTCTCCGGCGGGTTTTGATCTTGTGGGTGGCCGGCCGGTCAACATCGATCCGGTTGCGGCCATGCTCAATCCGATGGCCTTTCAGCAGACCCTTCATATGACCCTGGCCGCCTACGCGGCCACCGGATTTGCTGTTGCCGGAATCCATGCCTTTCTGCTGCTCTTCGATCCGGCCAACGCCTTTCATCGACGGGCGCTGACCGCGGCACTGGCCTTGGGGGCGCCCGCCGCGATTCTGCAGCCGATCTCGGGCGATCTCAGCGCCCGCTCGGTTGCCGCTCGTCAGCCGATCAAGCTGGCAGCAATGGAGTCGCATTTTGAAACCATGGCGGCTGCGCCTTTGTCCATCGGAGGGTTCCCTGACCCCGAGTCCGGCGAAACCCGCTACGCGATCAAAATTCCGTACGGGTTGTCGTTACTGGCCTTCCATGATCCCCACGCGGTGGTCCGGGGGCTCCGGGATTTTCCCAGGGAGAACTGGCCCAACGTGCGGATCGTCCATGCCGGCTTCCAGGTGATGGTGGCTCTGGGTACCTACCTGGCGCTGGTCTCTCTCTGGGTCGCCTGGATTTGGCTTCGCCGGAAAGACGTGATTGGAAGCCGATGGCGTTTGCGGGCGATTGCCCTGGGAGCGCCAATGGGCTTTATCGCCATCGAAGCCGGGTGGACGGTGACCGAGGTTGGCCGGCAGCCCTGGATTATCCAGGGCGTGCTACGTACCGCAGATGCGGTGACTCCTATGCCGGGCCTGATCGTCCCCTTCCTGCTCTTCACGCTGCTCTACTGTTTTCTCGGCGTCATTGTGGCCTGGCTGCTTTACCGACAGATCATCCGCAGCCCCAAATCCACTGAATGGAGCCGCGTGTACGTCCCCACGGTCGCTCGTGCCTGAGTTGGACCTGGCCGACGTCCTGGCGGCGGTACTCGCGCTGTCGCTCAACGCATACGTGTTGTTTGCCGGAGCGGATTTCGGTGGAGGTGTCTGGGACCTGCTCGCGTCGGGTCCCCGCCGGAACCGGCAACGGGAGGTTATCGCCCATGCCATTGGTCCGATCTGGGAGGCCAATCACGTTTGGCTCATTCTCGCCATCGTTCTGACCTTCACCTGCTTCCCTTCGGTCTACGCTCGACTCGGCACCGTGCTTCACATCCCGCTCACACTCATGCTGGTCGGTATCGTCCTCCGGGGCTCCGCATTCACCTTTCGCACCTATGACAGCCAGCACGATGCGGCCCAGCGCCGCTGGGGGCGAATTTTCTCCAGCGCCAGTGTGATCACCCCGATCCTGCTCGGTGTGTCCATCGGGGCCGTGGCCTCAGGGCGGGTTGGGAGGGAGACTCAGGGGAGCTTTGCGCAACAGTTCGTTGAGCCCTGGCTCACGCTGTTTGGCCTCAGCGTAGGTTTGTTGACGCTGGTTCTATTCGCGTTCCTGGCGGCGGTTTTCCTGACCCTGGAAAGTGTGGATCGGGAGCTGTGTGAGCACTTCCGGGGGCGGGCCCTGGTTTGCGGGGTTGTTGTGTTCTTCGCTTCGGCGCTGGTCTTGTTGTTGTCGCCCCAGTCCGCCCCCCTCGTGCGAGGCGGACTGATGGACTCTCCGTGGGCTCTGCCGCTGCACCTCCTGACCGCCGCGGCTGCGATCTCGGTTCTGGCTGCTCTCTGGTATCGACGCTATCGCCTGGCACGTCTGGCGGTGGCGCTGCAGGTCTCCCTGATCTTCTGGGGCTGGGCCATGGCGCAGTATCCCTTCCTGCTGCCTCCGAACTTCACCGTTCGGAGTACGGCGGCGCCCGAGTCTACCCTACGTCTGACCCTGATCGTTCTGGCCGCTGGTGGGATGGTTCTGCTTCCGTCGCTCTGGTATCTCTTTCAAGTCTTCAAGACCACACCGGCCGACCCTGCCGGCGTACCCGCAGACAGGATCGGTCACTAGGAGCGAGCCATCATCCTTCTGATGGGCTTGATCAACAGCGTGAGGATGAGAGCCGTGGCCAGCGCCGTCGAGGTCACAATCGTGAACAGGGT
Organism: Gemmatimonadales bacterium; assembly: GCA_045803455.1. Classification (GTDB taxonomy): domain Bacteria; phylum Gemmatimonadota; class Gemmatimonadetes; order Gemmatimonadales; family GWC2-71-9; genus CAVVWJ01. Next base: position 6,350 of record JBJMPB010000461.1, read on the forward strand.
CGTGAGCGGCAACGTTTCATAGAAGCTGGATGCCATTCCGGCCAGGTAGTTGCCCACCGAGAGGGCCAGGAACCAGACACCCATGACCAGGCCGGCAATACGGTGAGGAGCCAGAACACTCATCGCGCTCAGGCCAACCGGGCTGAGACACAGTTCCCCCAGCGTTTGCAGCAGGTACGAAAGCACCAGCCAGAG
>JBJMPB010000410.1:0-4488 GCA_045803455.1 Gemmatimonadales bacterium
ACCTCGGAGGCGCCGGGCGTATCGCCCACGAGATCGTCGGCGTCGAGGATGCCAAAGATCGTGTCCAGCGAGACGCTCACTCGCCGGAAGGTTTGATAGGCGTTGGTGAGACCTTGCACCGGGCCGAAGAGCCCACCGATGTATCCCAGAAAGGCGACCAGGGTACCCACGGTGATCTGCCCCTCCAGGGCGAAATACCCTCCCAACGCCAGGGCAGCCAGGCGTGCCGTGGTGGAGGACATGGTCCGCAGCGTGCCGGTGAGATTGTCAGTGCGCACGCCCCGGCGCACGATCTCGTTGCCGTCGCGCACGCCCTGTAGGAATCTGCGCTTCTCCTCTTCTTCCATGACGTAGCCCTTGACCGTCATGATGCCGGCCAGCACCTCGTTGAACCGCGAATAAATCGAGCTCCACCGCTCCACCAAACGTCTCTCCCGGCGCATCTGCTCCGGGGCAGCCCGGGCGCCGATCAGTGCCGGCAAAGGCGTAAAGACGATCACCGCCACCGCGAGCCTCCATTCCATGCGAAGCATCGCCGCTACGGAGAGGATCAGGTAAAGCAGGGTCGGCAAGAGGTTGAAGGCCACGTCGCTGAACGCACCGACGTAGCCGCTGATGCCCTGATTGACTCGGTTCATCGTGCCACCCACGCCTTCGCGCTGGTGAAACGAGATGGGCAGAGCGTTGAGTTTGCTGACCAACTGTTCCCGAAGGGTATACTCGACCCCAAGCCGAACATCCCAGCTCAGGATGCCTAGCCATGCCTGCAGGCCGGCCCGAGTCAGCTCCAGGATGACCAGTCCGCCCATGATGGTCATCAGACTGTGCAGGCCGGTTCGACGTTCCAGCTCGTCGAACAGGTACTTCATCACCAAGGGATCGATGGCGCTGAGAGCCGCCAGGACGAGGGCCACACTAATGACCCCCGTTAGTGGGCGGCGGTAGGGGCGGACGAACTGTAGCGACCGCCGAGCGAGCTGAAGACCGTTACGGGGCATCGAAGCAGGGCTGGAGTTGCGGCCCGAACGAGCAAGTTCGGTGCCTGCCTCTTCTTGCCGCTGCGCAAGACCGGCAACTGTTTTTTTGCTGCCCAAGCCGAAAGAACAGCGCTAGAATAGAAGCGATCTGCAGGCCCGAGCTGTTACAGCACAACTGGTTAGCCGCTACTTACGCTGTTCCGGACTGACCGCCGCGACCTCCCTGGCCATTCCCCATCTGCCGGGGACTTTCTACTTACCCCTGAATTCCTCCTGGGAAACCGCATCCTGCAGCAGGCTCAGCCATTCCTCTTCCTCATTTCGGCGGGCCATCCGCCCGTTCCATTGAGCAGGAGGAGTCGCGACCCGTAGTCCTCTACTTCGAGAGCGGTGACCGACGCCGGACTCAGCTCGATCCGGTGGATCAAGTCTGATGGCATGCCCAGGGCGTGGGTAACCAGCATCCGGAGCACGTCGCCATGGCTCACGACGGCCACCAGGGTTCCTGGTTGAGGATGGCGTTTTCGCAGCCGCTCCAGCTCTCCCAGGCACCGGCTCAACACCTCGGCCATGCTCTCCCCAGCGGGAATCCTGCCAGCACTGCGGAATTCGTTGAACCGGCGCCACTCCGGCAGCGGTTCCAACTCGGCAATGGTCTTACCCGTCCAGCTCCCGAAATCAACTTCGTTGAACCCGGGTGCCGGCAATATTTCCAGTCGGTTCAGTGCTGCAATCGGCTGGGCGGTTTCGATGGCGCGCTCGAGCGGGCTACTGTAAAGCGCTGTAAGGGAGAGCTGGCTCAGCCGCTCCGCCAACTTCAATGCTTGCTGTTTCCCGGATTCATTGAGATGCACACCCGTCAGGCGTCCTGCGATCAACCTGCCAACTGGATCGCATAAGGCGTGGCGTATCAGCAGGAAGGTGGTCATTCTGGGCGGGATCTTTCCTCGGTCAAACCGCACAATTCATATGTGACCTGACTCATCCCCTCCCCTCCACCCGCAATACAGCTTGGGGTAAGTACGTTCTGATTCACATTGTTTCAAGTGGCAGGGATGAAGCTAGTCGTCTTTGGTTTGTCCGTCAGTTCGTCCTGGGGAAATGGGCACGCAACGCTGTGGCGGGCACTCATCCGGGCACTCTCCCGGCTGGGCCATGCGGTGGTGTTCTATGAGCGTGACGTTCCCTACTACGCAGAGCACCGGGACCTGCCGCAGCTGTCCGATGGTGAGCTTCGCCTCTACTCGAGTTGGCCCGAGGTACTGGGTACGGCGCGCGGTGAGGTAGAGGATGCTGATGTCGCAATGATCACGTCCTATTGCCCGGATGGACCTGCCGCAGCCGAGCTCGTACTCTCAAGCTCTGCCGGGCTCCGGGTTTTCTACGATCTGGATACTCCTATTACCCTCGAGCGGCTCCGCCGGGGTGAAGTGGTCTCCTACCTGCCAAACAATGGGCTCGGCGATTTCGATCTGGTCCTGAGCTACACCGGTGGGGCGGCAGTCGAAGAGCTGGGCCGTAGGCTGGGAGCTCGCCGTGTGATTCCACTGTATGGCAGCGTGGATCCGCTGGTGCATCACCCGGTGTCCCTGGCGGATCAGTATCGGGCCGACATCAGCTATCTCGGTACCTATGCCGAAGACCGCCAGGAAGCGCTGCAGCGGCTCTTCATCGAATCAGCCCGGCTGCGGCCGGAGCGCCGCTTCCTGATTGGTGGGGCGCAGTATCCTTCCGCGTTCCCCTGGACGGAAAACATCTATTTTGTCCGCCATCTCCCGCCGGCCGAACATCCCGCGTTCTATTGCTCCTCCCGTATGACCCTGAACGTGACCCGGGCGCCGATGGCGGAAATGGGGTACTGCCCCTCTGGTCGCCTGTTCGAGGCGGCCGCTTGCGGTGCAGTCGTCCTGAGCGACTGGTGGCCCGGTCTCGCGGAGTTCTTCGATCCGGGCTCTGAGATCCTGGTAGCGAACACAACGGAGGACGTTCTTTCCGCCCTGGAGCTCGGGCCGGATGAGCTCGCGGCAGTGGGGAAGGCTGCGCGCGAGCGGGTATTGACCGACCATACCGCCGAACGGCGGGCCCAACAGCTGGTTGCCGCACTGGAGAGTGCCGTCAGCGTGGAGGCCTGACTGTGTGGGGCATCGTGCCCGCGGCGGGCATCGGCAGCCGCATACAGCCGCTGGCTTTCTCGAAGGAGCTGCTGCCGGTGGGAAGCCGGATGGAAGGGGAAGCGGAGCGTCCCCGAGCTGTCAGTGAATACCTGGTAGAGCGGATGATCCTGGGAGGCGCAAACCGGGTGTGCTTTGTAATTGCGCCGGGTAAGTCGGACATTCTGGAGTACTACGGAACCAGACCGATCCAGGCCCATGTGTGCTTTACTGTCCAGCGCGTCCCGGCCGGTCTCTGCGATGCTGTTTTTCAGGCACTCCCGCTCATCCCTCCCGACGAGTTTGTCATAGTTGGTCTGCCTGACACCATATGGTTTCCCGAGGACGCCCTCACCCGACTGGGCGAGGACCCGCTGTCGTTCCTGCTCTTTCCAGTCAACCGGCCCGAGCGGTTCGACGCGGTGCTGACCGACTCGCAGGGAAAGGTTCGAGAGATCCGCGTCAAGCAGCAGAATGCCGGCTCCCCCTGGATCTGGGGCGCGTTCAAACTCTCCGGGCGCACCATGCGTGAGCTGTTCGACCTGTGGTGCGCCCGGGAACGTAAGGATGAATACATCGGGACTCTGGTCAACGCGTATCTATCGCAGGGTGGTACCGCTGTTGGGGTACGGGCGGGCGAAGCCTATGTGGATGTCGGAACCTTGTCCGGTTACCGCGAGGCTATTCGGCTGCTGAGCGGCCGTCCCGTGGAATCGGTCGGAGCCACGGCGTGATCGAGGCGGTCAAGCTGTGGAACGAACCCAACAACATGTCGCATTGGGATTTCGAGCTCGATGCCGGCTGGCGGTTATACGCGGACCTGGTGAAGACCGCATCCGCTGCGGTGCGCAGCGAGAATTCCCGTTTAACTCGGGTCCTCGGGGGCATCTCGCCGATCGATCCCAACTTCATTCAGACACTGGATCGGCTCGGGGTGCTGGCTGAGCTCGACGTGGTCGCGGTCCATGGGTTTCCGCTGGACTGGAACCACTGGTCCATTCACGAATGGCCCGACAAGCTCCGAGAGATCTACCAGGTGACTGATCTTCCGGTCTGGGTCACGGAGGTTGGGGTTTCGACTTTCGGGGCCGAGGAGATTCAGCAGTTTGGTCTCCAGCGAACCGCCGAGCTTCTCATCGGACGGGTGCCCCGAATCCACTGGTACAGTCTTTACGATTTGCCTCGCGCCTGGCCGGCGACGACCCGCCACCGGGAGGCTGAAGGCTCATCCTACTACCGGCATTTCTACCTCGGGCTGCTGCGGGAGGACGGCACTCCGAAGCCCGCGGCGACGCAGTTCGCGGAGTACGCACCAGAAATGGGGATCTGCCAGTGGTTTCATTTCGAGGACCCTCGGTTGG
>JBJMPB010000515.1:0-2870 GCA_045803455.1 Gemmatimonadales bacterium
TGGCTCGATGCGCAGCCCGCGCAGTTCAAGCCGCCGACTTCGTTGGGGCGGAGTGGCGCTTGGCCCGTTTGTACCTCATCCGGTGCGCTGCGTGGGACCTTGCCCGACTGGCTCCGAAGCCGGCTGCAATTTCCTGAACCCCACAGGTCAGATCCCTCACTCCGCTCGGGATGAGGATGTCCTACGATTCCCCGCTGTGGACGCCCGACCCTGATCGCATCGCAAGGGCCAATCTCACCGGCTTCATTCAACACATCAAAGATCGGAAACCGGACGGAGCAGAAACCGTCCGCGACTTTCCCTCGCTCTATCGCTGGTCAGTCGAGCGGCCCGATGCGTTCTGGCCTGAAGTCTGGCGGTTTTGCGGCGTCATCGCCGAGGAGCGGCCCGGGCGTGATCCCTGGGACTCGGTGGTCCTTGGGCTCGACCGCATGGTGCCGCCGGATCCGGAGCTGGGCCCGACCTGGTTTCCCGGCGCGCGACTCAACTACGCCGAGAACCTCTTGCGTCATGCAGACGACCGTGTGGCGCTGGTTTTCTGGAACGAGCGCGGACGCCAGCGTGAGATCAGTTACGGGGAGCTGAACCAGCAGGTCCGCTCGGTGGCGGCAGCCCTGGCGGCCGAAGGAGTCGTGGCCGGAGACCGGGTTGCCGGCTTCATGCCCAATCTTCCCGAGACCGTGATCGCCATGCTCGGTGCGGCCAGCCTCGGCGCCATCTGGTCTTCCTGCTCGCCCGACTTTGGTGCCAACGGAGTGCTCGACCGCTTCGGCCAGATCCAGCCCAAGGTCCTCTTCTGCGCCGACGGCTATCGTTATGCCGGCAAGGAAATCGACTCGCTCTCCCGGGTGCGCGAAGTGCGCGAACGCATTCCCGAGATCCAACGCGTCATCGTTGCCCCTTACCTGGATGTGCAGCCGGAGATCAGCACGATCCACGACGCGAGCTTGTGGTCTGACTGGGCAACCGTCCGCCCATCCGCGCGTCCGGCCGTCCGCCTCCCCTTCGACCACCCGCTCTACATCATGTATTCCTCCGGCACCACTGGTCTCCCCAAGTGCATGGTCCATGGGGCAGGAGGGACCCTCTTGCAGCACCTGAAGGAGCTGGTGCTGCACACCGACCTGCGGCGGGAGGACCGGATCTTCTATTTCACCACCTGCGGGTGGATGATGTGGAACTGGCTGGTCTCCAGCCTGGCGGTGGGCGCCACGGTGGTGCTGTACGACGGCGCACCGCTCTGGCCCACTCGGATCCTGTGGGATATGGCTGAGCGGGAGCAGATCACCGTGTTCGGGACCAGTGCGAAATACCTCGCCATGATCGAGAAGGAAGGGCTCGAGCCGGGGCGGAATCACGACCTCGGCTCGCTGCGTGCCATTCTTTCCACCGGCAGTCCGCTCGCGGCGCACAGCTATGACTACGTGTACCGGAGCATTAAACGCGACCTGCACCTGGCGAGCATCAGCGGAGGAACCGACATCATCTCCTGCTTCGCCCTGGGAAATCCCACCGGGCCGGTGTGGCGCGGAGAGCTTCAGACCAGGGGACTGGGTATGGCGGTGGAGGTGTTCGATCCCGAAGGCCGCCCGGTGCGCGAAGCCGAAGGTGAATTGGTTTGCACCCGCCCGTTCCCCAGCATGCCGGTGGAGTTCTGGAACGATCCGGATGGCGCCAGGTATCACGCCGCCTACTTCAGCCAGTATCCCGGTGTTTGGCGCCACGGAGACTGGGCTCGGCTAACCCGGCATGATGGTCTGGTCATTCTTGGCCGAAGCGATGCTACCCTCAATCCCGGCGGGGTGAGAATCGGCACTGCGGAGATCTACCGCCAAGTGGAGCAGCTCCCGGAAGTTATTGAAAGCCTTGTAGTTGGACAGGAATGGGATGGTGACATAAGAATCGTGCTATTCGTACGGCTCCGGGAGGGGACGAGCCTGACAGAGGAGCTGGTGGCCCGGATCAAAGGCCGGATCCGGGAGTACGCCAGCCCCCACCATGTTCCTCGAAAGATCATTCCGGTGGCGGACATTCCCAGGACTATCAGTGGCAAGATCACAGAGCTCGCGGTCCGGGACGTCATCCATGGGCGGCCCGTTGCGAACGTGGACGCTCTGGCGAACCCTGGGGCGCTGGACGGGTTCCGGAACCTGCCGGAGCTGCGTACCTGATTCCTGCCTGAACCCCCGGCCTCCCGGTGTCCCACTGTGATTTGGACCCTATCGGGATCGAAAAAGTCGGAGTACATTCTCGCCACGCGGCTCGAATCAGCGCGGTGTTTTCCATGTTGAGCCCGCGGCACACGACAACAGCGGCTGAGACCCTCAGGCGGGCAGGGTCCCTTAGCCCCCAGGAGTACACACATGAAATACCTTCTGATGCTTGCTGCCGCGGCGTCTCTGGCGTGCGCCGGCAACAAGGGCGAGGACGAGGTCGGCGCTGCGCCCGATCAGGGCCGCACCGACACTACCGCAGTGACTGCAACCGACACTTCTGCCGTTCCCACTGACAGCACCATGGGGCAGCGGCCGGGTGCAGCCGACACCAGCTTCGTGCAGCAGGACAGCACGGCTGCGCCGACCGGCGCGGATAGCAGCTACACACCGAGCGGCAACACCCCGACCGACACGCTGAGCCAGCCCAGCTCTGAGACCACCCCGAGCGACACCACGATGGGGAACATGGGTCAGGACAGCAGTGGAATGGCAACGCCGGCCGACAGCGCGGCGCCGAACCAGTAAGTTTCCGTTGCAATCGATGTACGGCGGCCCCGGATGTCCGGGGCCGCTTTGTTTTTCGTCAACCAAAGACCATGCGCGATGATCTCGAGTAACAGCAAACTTCCCGGAATCCTGCTGGGTATGGGACTC
>JBJMPB010000522.1:0-5736 GCA_045803455.1 Gemmatimonadales bacterium
CCACCACGTCAACCGGCCGCCGCATGATATCGATTCCCGCCCGTTCGAAGGCGGACAATTTCTCCTCCGCGGTTCCGGAGGACCCCGAGATAATGGCCCCCGCATGTCCCATCCGCCGGCCCTTCGGCGCGGTCTGCCCTGCGATGAAGCCGATGACCGGCTTGGTGACCCGCTCCTTCACGAACGCCGCCGCCTGCTGTTCGTCCGTACCGCCGATTTCACCGATCATGACAATGGCTTCCGTGGCAGGGTCGTCCTGAAAAGCCGCGAGACAATCGATGAAGTTGGTCCCGATGATGGGATCGCCCCCAATACCCACGCAGGTGCTCTGACCAATGCCGTTGCGGGTCAGCTGGTTGACAACCTCATAGGTGAGAGTGCCGCTGCGCGACACCAGTCCAACCCGGCCGGGAGTGCAGATGTTGCCCGGGATGATGCCCACTTTGCTCTCGCCGGGCGTTATCAACCCGGGGCAGTTAGGGCCGATCAGCCGAGCTCCGCGGCTCCTGACGAAGGGCATTACCCGGCTCATGTGCATGACGGGGATACCCTCGGTGATGCAGACAATCAGAGGAATACCCGCATCGACCGCCTCGAAGATGGCGCCGGCAGCGGCCATGGGGGGCACGTAGATGATGGCGCAGTTGGCCCGCGTCTCCGCCACGACGTCGGCAACGGTATTGAAGACCGGCACGCGGCTCTCGAACTTCTGGCCGCCCTTGCCCGGGGTCACTCCCGCAACCACCGCCGTGCCATACTCGAGCATCTGCCGGGCATGGAAGGCTCCCTCTCGGCCCGTGATCCCCTGCACCACCAGCCGGGTGCTCCGGTCGACGAAGATGCTCATGCCGCCTTCCGGGCAAGCTGTACGACGCGCTGCACTGCTTCGTCCATGTCACTCAGGGCGGGCATGCCCACTCCCTCGAGAATCCGTATCGCTTCTGCCTCGTTGGTTCCTGTGAGCCGGATGACGATGGGCACTTTCACCTTGAACTGACGGGTGGCGGCAACGATACCGTTGGCCACATCATCGGTCCGGGTGATGCCGCCGAAGATGTTGAACAAGATTGCCTTCACGCTCGGGTCTGCGGTAATGATCTTCAGCGCGTTGATCACCTTTTCCGGGCTGGAGCTGCCTCCAATATCCAGAAAGTTGGCCGGCTCGCCCCCGTAGTATTTCACCAGGTCCATGGTGGCCATGGCCAGCCCGGCCCCGTTCACCACACAACCGACGTTTCCCTCCAGCTTGATGAACGACAGGTTGGCCCGGCGCGCGGCTGCTTCGCTCGGCTCCTCCGCCGAGTCATCTCGCATCAGGCCGAGATCGGGCCGCCAGAAGAGCTCGTTATCGTCGATCACGATTTTAGCGTCGAGTGCCAGAACCTGGCCCGCCGGCGTGGTCACCAATGGGTTGATCTCGGCCAGCGAACAGCCATTGGTCGTAAAGACCGAGTAGAGCTGCTCCATGATCCGGCCAGCCGCCTTGACCTGATTGAAATCGCGGTACAGGGTAAAACCCAGCGCGAGCGCCTGGTGCGGCAGCAGTCCGTAGGTGGGGTCAACGGGGAGTCGCACAATCTTTTCCGGCGTTTTGGCGGCCACCTCCTCGATGTCCACTCCGCCGGCCGAGCTCACCATGAAGACCGGACGCTGGCTCTCCCGGTCCATGATCAGTCCGAGGTAGCTCTCGCTCGCAATGTCCGCCGCGGGCACTACCAGGACCTTATGTACGGTGAGACCCTTGATCTCCATGCCCAGAATTTCCGTGGCGTGGTCGAGCGCCTCGCCCGCATTCCGGGCCAGTTTGACCCCGCCGGCCTTGCCCCGGCCTCCCGCATGCACCTGCGCCTTGATGACAACCTTGCCCCCCAGCCGACGGGCAATCGTTTCGGCCTCGGTGGGCGTGGAGGCCACGTCGCCGTCCAGCATCGGGATGCCGGCTGCCTTGAGCAGGGTACGCGCCTGATATTCGTGCAGATTCACGATGCCGCCATGATGGTAGTTCCGGCTTCTCCTCGAAGTGCTGCCGGGCCCTGGGAAAGACGGGCGATGATCGCCCGGCGCCCACCCCGGCGAACGAACGCTGCCGCCGCCTCCACTTTCGGCTTCATGCCGCCGGCGTCGAGCGATCCGCCGGCGATCATGGTGTCGGCTTCTTGAACCGTCAGCCGGCGAATCGGTACCGCAGCCGGCGTCCCCCAGCCCTGGAACACGGCATCCACGTTGGTCAGGATCATCAAGACCTCGGCATTGAGCTGAGTGCCCAGAATCGACGACACTCGATCTTTATCCACCACGGCGTCTAGTCCTTCCAGGCCGAGAAGTGGATCCTGGTACACGGGAGGACCACCGCCGCCTGCCGCGATTACCACCACTCCTTCACTCAACAAGCGCTGAATGATCGGGAACTCCACTACACCGATCGGCAGCGGGCTCGTTGCCATTCGGCGCCAGTCACCCGCGCCGTCCTTGCCAACCGCGCGACCGGCTTCCCGCAGTCGGGCTGCTTCGGGTGAAGACAACGCGTGCCCGATAGGCTTGGTGGGTTGATTCAGGGCAGGATCGTACCGGTCGACCAGTGTTTGGGTTATCACGGTAACAACCTGGCGCTGAACCCGCGCGGAAGCGAGCGCGTTCTGCAGCGACTGCTGCAGCATGTACCCGATCCAGCCCGCTGTTTCCGCCACCAGCACGCCCAGCGGCAGCGGCTCCGCGATCTTTCGTGCCGCTTCGTTGCGGGCCAACTCGTCTCCCACCTGGGGCCCGTTTCCATGCACGATGACGATCTGCCAACCTTGGCGCGCAAGCTCCACGATGGGAGACACACTTTCACGGGCATGGCGGAACTGATTGGTGACCGTTGCCGGTTCGTCGGAACGGGCCAACGCATTGCCGCCCAATGCTAGCACCGCTGTCGGCAAAAAAAGCCCTCCAAGCTAGTCCCCGCTCCAGCAGCGAGCAAGTTTTTAAAAGCGGCCCGAGTCGAGGGGCACTCCGAGCAGATTTCGCAGACTGCTCCACGCTCGGCCGAACTCCGACCAGTCGCCGGCGTGGAGCGCAGAGTCGGCATGCAGCATCCAGCGCCGCGCCTCATCCAGCCGTCCGGTTTGAGCCGAGCCCGGAGGCGCCGGGACCGTCGCGCCCAACAGATTACTCCAGGCCTCTCTCAATGTCCGTCCCGCGCCGAGGCGATCGGGAGCTGCCACGCTTACCCAGGCAAGGATGGTTCCTCCCGAGGGACGGAGGGCAAAATAGCCTTGGTAGGCGATCGGCCCTCCGGGTCCGACCTCCACCTTCAGCGGTCCCCGCTCGAGCTTGCCGCCATCTTCCTGAATCGAGTCACTCAGCGCGCTGTATAACGGAAAGCGTGCCCAGCGATTTTGCAGGATGTCGCGCACCGGGAGGGTGGTTGCCGAATCGAGCCGGGTCAACGCGAGGTGGAGACGACCCTCATCGCGGGAGCCGATCAATACTCCGCTGAGCCGGCGCTCACCGGCGGCCTCGAGCGTGGCCGTCAGTACCGGCCCCGATGTGTCCGGCGCCCAGCCGAGCTGAGCCGGCTGGTCGAGCGACCGCTGCCCGGTTATGGGGTTAATGACGCCGAGCTTCCAGGGAGCTCGTTCCAGCTGCTGCGTCTGAATTCTGAACCAGTCGGCGGGATATCCCGCGCTGCCCAGCACCGATTCCGGGATGGCTGACGCGGGCTCGATCAAACCATGGGAGACCCGGCTCCAGGCTGCCGCGGTCGGGTCGGTACGAGGCTGAAGGTAAATCCGCACCGTCCCGCTTTCGGCGTTGACTGTAGCGAGAAACGCCGCGTTCACCGATCCCACTCTCCGCTCGCGCCAACTGGTCCGAGGAGTGATCGGGAAGGTGCCTGAGGAGACATAGCCATCCAGCAGCCAAACCAGCTCTCCATCCACCACTCGAGCGATTGGAGCGCTCCAATCCGCGAACGGAGCCAGCCGATTCAGCCGCTCCTCAGGTGAGAGCCGCCAGTCGACCCGGCTACCTGAAGGCAAGTTGCCCAGCAGGTCGCCTGCCTGGAGGGCCCAGGCGAGCGCCAGCCGACGCGGCCAGGAGCCTACTCTTACGCCCGGCGCGTCTCCCTGCACCACGCGATACGCAGGGGCCTCCGGCGCAAGCACATCGGATGGCAGATCGAACAGCGCGACGGGACCCGGACGGGCCTGGGTATCTCCCAGCCGCAGGTACAACGGCTCGCCGCCCTGGCTGACCCGCTGATCCGCTACAGCGAACACGGCAATCCGGCCGTCCGCGCTCGAGCGAACGATCAGCCATGCCGGTCGGCTTGGTGTCAGCAAGGCCGGATTTACCGAAATCAGGTGTCCGGAATCCCCCGGCATTGCTCGGGCCAACGCTGCAGCACTCCAGAGCGACGGCACTACTGGCGGAGATGGTGGCCCGATGGGTTGCAGCGCGGTGATCCGGAGCGGCTCCAGCCCGTACGCTACCCGCGAGAGCTGCTCCAGCGAGGCATTGTCCAGCGCCGGCTCGCCGGTTCCCGTCAACATGGAAGGCAGCAACCAGTGGGTCACTATCGATGATGCCGTCAGAACGATCCAGGCGGACACCACCAGAGCGTGCCGGGGCCGCGCCGCCCACAGCGCTGAAATGCCAGCAGCCGCGAGCGCGATACCGGCCAGAATTGGAGAGACGTTGGCGGTGGCTCGCCAGGTTGCCTGATCGAGTAGCTCCGGGGGGCGGGCCAGCAGCTCGTACGGCTCTAACAGGTATCCCCAGGCCAGCGCGGTCGCGAGCGCCGCCAGTACCCACCCGAGATGGGCCCGCGCATGGTGATTGATCGCCGGCCGCCGCTCGATCCAGCGAATGGCGCCCACCAGCATGTAGAGCGCGGCCGCACCGGTCAGGGCCAGCAGAACGAGAAGGAGAAAAAAGCCATGCGCCGCGCGCCATACCGGCAGCTGCGCGACATAGACACCCAGGTCACGGCCGGCGAGCGGCTCATTTATGCCATAGGTAACGCCCTGCCAGGCCAGGGCGACATCCCGCCACCACCGGGAGGCGCCAACCCCGACCACCATGCCGAGGAGTACACCCGTCACGACCACCACGGTCAGCAACGCCCGTGGGGTGAGGGCCTCCCGAAACTCGAGATTCGCCACGTTTCGCCGCACCTGTACGGTGCCCACGGCTCGATAGACCAGCAGCAGATGGCCGATGAACCAGGCGGACGCCATCAAGCATCCGCACAGGTCCAGGGTGAAACGCAGAATGTGCCAATCGAGGATGAATGACGCAGCGGCAGGAGAGAGCTGAGCCGCCCACCAGTGATCGGCCAGGAGGGTGGCGGTCCAGCGGCCCAGGAACAACAGTGCGACCAGCGCTCCGAGGGCGGCCGCGAGCCGCCGGCGGCGGCGGGACAAGCTACCTAGAAGCGTGAACGGTCACCCTTCACCGTTCACTGTTGACCGTTAACGCTTTCTTCTGCCGTTCCAGCCATCCCTCGACTTCGGCCCGGTACTCGTCTCGCTTGGCCTGGTCGGTGGCCTCGAACCGCATCACCAGCACCGGCTGGGTGTTGGAGGCTCGGAGCAAGCCCCATCCCTGGGGAAAGGTGATTCGAACTCCATCGATCGTGTTGACCGGATAGAGCGTGGCAAAGTGGACGGCGGCTCGCTCGACCAGGTCGAACTTCTCCTCTTCGGGGCACTCCACCCGGATTTCCGGAGTGGCATACGTGCGCGGCAGATC
>JBJMPB010000552.1:0-9364 GCA_045803455.1 Gemmatimonadales bacterium
TATGACAACTTCTGGACGCAGCCGATCGAAGGTGGCCAGTCCGGCCTCCCCGCTGAGCTCCCGGGTTACCTCATAGCCGAAGCGCTCGAAGTAGTTTCCTATGCTGCGTAGAACATCGACATCGTCATCGATCAGCAAGACCGAGCCAGCCATGATGAATTCCCGAGGCGAGGGGTGGAGCCCCCCAAAAATTAGTCACTCGCGAAGGCTACGCCATGGCCTTGCTGCCGGCTGGAACCAGGATGCGGATGGCCCCGGGTACGACGCTCGCAGTGAAGGGCGTCTCACCACCTGGCTCGCCATCCAGTTGAACCGGCTGGACTTCTTCCGCCTCTACCTGAATTTCCCGGCCCCGGGCATGGCCCAGGGAGGTCGCGTGTCCCAGCGTGGCCGGCCCGATGCGAAGCAGGTCCCAGACCACCCGCAGGCTCTGCGGGAGATTGTCGGCTCGGACGACCACAACATCGAGCAGGCCGTCGGTAGGAGTGATGCCCGGCCCCAGCCGAACCACCCGGGGAATGACTTCGCCGCAGTTGGCTACCAACACCATAGCGGCATGGACTTCGTACCTCACCCCATCGATGGTGATCACGTGCAAGCTGCTCTGGATGCTGGCGATGAGCCGGAGACTGGTCGCAACGTACGCGCCCATTCCCCAGCGACGCTTGTGCTGGGACAGGGTAGCGGCCATCACCCGGGCATCGTACCCGGCGCCGCAGGCCACGGCGAAGTATTGGTATCCGCCGGGACGTTCCATGCGACCCAGGTCCAGCGCATGAGGCCGGGCGCTCAGCAGTGCCCGGGCCGCGCGCGCTGGTGAGGGTGGAATGCGGAGGTTGCCGGCAAGAAGATTTCCTGTCCCCCCGGGAATGATGCCCAGCGGCACATCGGTCCCTACCAGTGCGGCCGCCGCCTGCATGGTGGTGCCATCCCCTCCGAACACCGCAACGATATCCATCTTGCTGGCCACGCCATACTCGGCGAGCTCTCTCGCGTGGCCCGGGCCGGTAGTGGCGAGCACCTCCACCTCCCACCCTCCGCCCCTCAAGGTGTTTGCAACCAGATCGATGCTGACCCGTGCCGTACGCGCCGCTGCCGGGTTGGCGATGAGCAACGAACGGGTCACCTCAGAACTCCCGTTCCCATTTAACGTCGGAGCCGATCTGATAGGTGTTCGTCGTGGTAAGTACTCCCCAGTCCTTGCGACAGGACGTCAGGGTAGGCTCCACACTGGTCTGCAGGCTCCATTCGCGACTGAACCGGAATTCCAGACTTGCGCCCAGATTGTTGTAGCTGAACTGGCCGAGATTTTCGGGACAGAAGCCAGCATTCAACGTCAGGAAGGTCTTGCTGCCGAGCTGCCACCCCGCGGCCAGCTGCGTGAGCGACTGCACCCCACGGCCATGGGCCACACCGGGCCGGATCTCGATCAAGTCGAGCGGCACGCCCAGATCCTGGATCAGCGCGCGCTCCAACTCACTCGACAGGGCGCTGGAGAAGTAGGACAACCCGGTCTGCAGGTAATCGGTCTGCCCCAAACGGGCAGCCTCGTTGGCGGGATACCCGGTAACCAAGTACGAGACCAGGTCGGTTTCCGAGATCGGGGGATTGAAAGTGCTCTCCAGCCCCACCTTCGGGGCATACAGCGTCCCAGTGATGTTAGCAATCACCGGGACTTCTTCACCCCGGACGGCTCGAACCACGTGAGTTGCGCGGATGTCCAGGCCGGCGTTGAGATCGCCGAAGTATCGGACCGATCCCCGGTCCACCGTGAAGTCTCTGGTGATGGGGCCGATGTGGAGGGTATAGCTACCCCGCAGCGCGTCCAGGGTTCCTGAAGGAGTGTAGGTCTTTTCCGTCTTGCTCAACCGGACTTCACCGCCGAGCTGAATGTTCGCCTCGTTCGACCGAAGCCACACATCGGAGCCCAGCACAACTCGCAGGTTCTGAATGGTAAGAGAATCCAGAAACCGGTTCTGGAACTTGGCGGCAATACTGAGATTCTGGCTGCGCAGCAGCGTGGTATCGACCAGGTCGGCGATGGTCGGATCTTCCAGATCGATGATTCGCTTGCTGACCAGGTCGGCGAAGTAGAGAACTCCGCTGTTGGCCTTGAGGTCCCCGCCCAGGGTGGCCTGAAACAAGGGCCCGCGAAGGTCCAGATGGCCGGTGCCCGTGAAAGTGAGAAAGTTTCGCACGTCCAGTGCCCGGAAGGCTTCCGCCTGGAATGCCAGGTCGATCTCTGGACGCGAAAAGTTCGCCAGCTGCACCGAGCCGGTTATCCCCAGCGTTCCACCGCTCCGCAGCGACAGACTGTCAATCACCAAGGAGTCGCCTTCGAAGCGAGCTCGCCCTTGCAGGCCATCATACCGGACGCCCAGCCCTGGCAGGGACATGGCCCCGTTCCTGATCTGGAGTCCACCGGCAAATTCGGGTTTCTCCCAGGTTCCCCCGACGTTCATATCTACGGCCAGCAGGCCCCGCACCCGATTCACCGCGGGCGTCAACGCCTCGAGAATGCCGAGGTCCACGCTGTCGCCGCGAGCGTGGACGCTGAGGGGACCGGCCACCCGGCGTTGCCCGGCGTCCTTGATAGCCAGGTCCAAGGGGAGCTTGGTGTCGATCCGGAGAACGTTTTCGCCGGTTCTCCAGAGCTGCAGGTTAGCCTCCAACTTTCGGTCTGCGTAATTCACCACACCTTCCAGGAAGGGTGCCTGGAAATCGCCGAACCTTCCCCCGTTCAAGGTGGTGGTTCCTCGGAGGGTTGGAGCCTGAGCGGTCCCCCCCATACGGACATCTAGGCCAACCAATCCGCCGACGGCGGCCGTATCACGCTGCAGCACTCCGTACACGTCGTGCAGGTCCATTCCCAGAATGCTCAGAGCCAGCGAGCCCTCCGAGTTGCCGGGGACGCGTCCTCCCAGTTGAACGATGCCCGAGCCATCGGTAGCGCGCAGCGTTAGCGGACTGATCGCCGGCGCCGAATCGGTCAGGGTAACCGCAAAGCTTTCGTCCAGCCGATAGGTGTGCACCGGCAGGGTGAAGGCAAGGCTGTCGAACATCGCTACCTGGGTGGCCTCGTGACGCCACCAGCGTCCCGAACCATCGAGCCGGGAATCGGTTCCGATCCCCGAGCCCGCTCTCCACTCCAGTGAGTCAGCCCAGCCGCTTACCTGCGTATTGAGGCCGTGGAACACCCACTTGTCCGCGCTGACCGAATCCGATCCAACGGACGCGGTCACCTGCGGCCGTTGACCGCCGATCCAGCTGAAAGTCCCGGTCACACGAGGTGAGGCGATGCGTTGCCACTCCAGTTTCTGCACCAGCAGATCGCCGCTCATTTCCAGGGTGTCCAGGCTACCGGCCAACCGCACCTCGGCCTGAGCGGTCCCGCCGAGCGGCCGGCTATCCGGGGAGCTGCCGCGGGTTTGCCCGGTGACAGCCAGGAGCAACGAGTCGAAGGCGATGAGGCTGTCGGCGGCCAGGCTGAATGCCATGCGGCCGTTGTGAGGAGCGCTCCACCCCAGAGTTCCGCTGCCCCCGACCCGTGCGCCCTTCCAAAGGGCGTACGCAGTATCCAGTCGAATCACGCTGTCGTGCACGCCCACGGTGGCGTTGACGCTGTCCAGAGTCCACTCGCGAACCCTGCTGGTGGAGAGCGCGAGCCGGAGGTCTCCCTCCGGTGCATTCAGGGTGTCGCTCCTTCCCGTGATCGTCAGCTCTCCGTTTAGCCGAGAAGGAATCTGCCGTCCCGTGAGTGACGCCAGATCAAGATTGGTAAAGTTCAGATGTAGCCCTTCCGCTCCCCAGATTGGAGGCCGCACCGTGGCGTAGCCCTGTGCCTCGATGGTTCCGATCTGCCCGGAGAGCGCCGCATCGACGAGCAGGCGCTCGAGGTTGCCCTGACTGCGAAACCGCCCCCGCACCTCTCCACGACTCTTCAGCGAGGGGAAGGCTCGCCGGATTCCCTCAAAGGAAAGAGGGTCGAGGCTCACGTCGGTGCCCAGCCCCAGAACGTCAAACCGGCTGTCCAGGTGCACCGTCCCTTCCAGGAGACTGGGCGGCCGGTCTTGGTCCTGGTGCTGTGCCGTGCCGTTGAAGACAACGTTGTGCAGGGGTCCGTTGAGAGTGCCCACCGCGATCACCCTGCCCGGCAGGATAACAGCCGGGGCCACCCGGCGGACGGTGCGCAGATCGATGTCGGATTGCCTGACTTCGAAGTTGGTGAACGTCAGCCCGCTGTCGGGCGAGCTGCCGACACCCCCATCGCCCGAGATCGTGGTCAACGGATTTCCCGGAACGGCGGCGTCCCGGAAGGCCCACTCCAGGGTCAGGTCCATGGCATTCAGGAATCCGGAGCCGGCCAGCTTCCCAGTGACGGTTCCGGCAAACGGAAGGGTGTCCAGGTAAGGCCGGGCGGCATCCAGGTTGAGCTCGGTGAGCCGGAGATTCATGTCGCGCACCCCGAGACCGCGCCGCTTGTCGGTGATCGTGACCAGTTCGCCATCCACCTGGCCCAGAGCTCCTCGCAGGTGCAGATCGCGAAGATCGTACGCCGTCCGGGCCCCCGTTTCAGAGCGTGCGGCCAGCACCCCTCGGCCTGTCATCGCCGGAAATCCCGGCGACACCCAGCGGAGATCCACCAGATTGACGTGTGGCGAGACCACCTGAAAGTCGAACAGGATGGTATCGCGCGGCCAAGTCACCGCGCCGCCGCCGGAGAACCGGCTATCCGGCATCGCTCCGGTACTCAGGCTGAAGACGGCGCTATCGCCCCGAATCCGAATTCGGCCCACTGCGTCCCGAACGGTCACCCCGGGATCGTTCACCCGTGTCGCCAGCGAATCCAAATCGATGGTAAACGGCTGCCGATCCGGTGTGGCGATCCGGAGCCGGGAGATCCTGGTGGCTAGATCCGAAAGCTGGATCACCCGCCGCCGGCCTTCGGGCGTGTCTTCGATTAGGCGCCCGGGCTTGGCTCGCTCGGCCCGGACCGCGGAATCGACGCTGACCTCGGTGATGGCGGTCCGGGGAGGGTTCCACGGCAGAGCGATTCGAAGGGTGCCTTCGGTCATCCGGACGTTGTGGAACTCCACTAGCGGCGACTTACCGCCCTTCGAGCCCTTCCCGATGCCGAGCACCTCCTCATAGTTCATGCGGCCATTGCGGTGCTTGATCAACTGAATGGTCGGGCTCTCCAGCTGGATTCCGCTCAGCACCACCTGCCCTGCAATCAGATTGGGCAACCGATAGGTCACCCGGGCCCGGGGCAGATTAGCCAGCAGCACTCCGCTGGTGTCGCGCACGATCAGGTTTTCCAGCGTGAGATCGTAGATGAAGGAGCCGGAGATGGAGCCCACCTTCACCGAACCGATCACGATCCGATCCAACAGCCTTGAGACCGTGCGGGCCAGGAGGTCCCGACCTGGCGGGGTCAGGGTCATCGACGTGACCACCCCGAGCACCATGGCAATGGAGCCAATGACGAACACGAAGAGAAACCGGGCAAGCTGACGCCGCATCAGAAGGGCTGCCCTACGGCGATATGGATAGTGTATCTGTGATCGCGAGGGAGCACGTATGCGTCCTGCCCGGGGACCGGAGTCAGATTCCCCAGGGTATCGGCCTGAAACAGCGTACCCGGCTGGAGCTCATATGGGTTGTACGCCACGTCGAGACGGGCGGGTCCCAGCGGGGTGGCAATGCGGATGCCGAGTCCGGGCGTTAACCGGAGCTTCCGCTCGGAAGGTGGGCCCTCTCGCTGCCAGACCATTCCGGCATCGAGAAAGCCGGCAAATCTCAGCCGCGAGCTGAAGATGGGTGAAGGCACCCGAACCTCGACGTTTCCCAGGGCAAAGGTGTTCCCGCCCGTGGCCGCCACGCTAACCGAGTCGGCGACAATGGTATCTCCACGGATCCCCGCTACCGGCACCACATAAACCACCGGCCCCAGCTCATTACGCTGGTATCCCCGTACATCATTAGGGCCTCCGGCATAGAATCGCTGGTCCGGTGGAATGAACGCCCCCGAAACGTTGCCCACCTCGAGGGTGGGTGAGAAGATGAGCCCGCCTCGGATCCGCCAGCTCAGCACGGCATCACGAGAGAGGGGCCGGTACCAGGACATTCCGCCCGCGAATCGGGTGAACTGCTGCAAGCTGGACGAACCGATGTATTTGGAGCTGTAGGTGACCTCCACCGATCCGATGCGCCCCCGAGACGGATCGATCGGGCTGTTGATCCGGGGAAAGGTGGCCAGCGCGGTCAGCGTGGCGAGCGGCAGACTCTTCCGCAGAGGTTCGATCACATCGGAGGTGCAAGCCCCGAACACTCCGCAGAAGCTGAGCGCACTCGCCTCGGTTCTTCCGTAGGAGATGGTATAGGTAAGCGAGAGCGGATTTCGCCGCCGCGGGGTGGTGCGGGTGAGCGCTACACTGGCGCCGGTTTCCTGCCGCAGGTAAACCTTGTACTCCGAGCGGCGTTCAGCGAACAGCGACACGGTGATGGCGTTGTTCGGCGAGAGAAACGCCGGGCGTCGGATCGAGGCTCCCAAGTAGTAGTTCACCTTTGCCGACCCAACCTTATCGTCGCGCGACGTCCGGCAGATGTTCTGGTCGAGGCCCCAATCGACGGGATCACCCACTCCTACCTTCGAGACCCGGGTGGTCAGATCGAGAATGCGGCCGGCGCCCAGGAAGTCACGAGTGGTCCACCCGAGCGATCCGCGGAAGCAGTCGTAGGTTGCATAACCCATTCCACTCTGAACCCGGTGCGGCTTGCTCTCGTTCACTTGCACCACCAGAGGCATCGTAGAATCCCCCGGATGGTAGGATGCGGAGTCGATGTTCACCGTGGCAAAGCGGAACAGGTCGGACTCGTAGAGATTGCGCTGGCTTTCGAACAGCTCTTCCTGGGAGTAGCGCCGGCCGCTGCGGGAGACCAGGAGCTGTCGGACTACGCTGGTGTCGACTCGCTTCGTCCCGATGACCTCGACCCGTCCGATGACCGCGCGGGTGCCCGGCTCCGCATCCAGGGTCACCGATGCGTTCTTGGCTTGCCGGTTCGACTCGAAGGAAGTGAACACCGCCGCGGCGGGATAGCCCCGGTCGCGCAGACGGCGAATCAGCGAATCAGCGCTGGCCTGCATATCGAAGCGGTTGAACGGATCGCCCACCTGGAGAGGGAGGTCGAGTAGCACGGAGCGACGCAACCGGGGCGGGAGCGAATCCAGGCCGGTTGTGACCATCCTGGTGACGCGAATCGGATCGCCCTCGGTAACCCTGAAAGTGATGTACACGTCCTCCGGCGTTCGACTCACCAGCGTATCCACCACCGCATCGGGGTAGCCGCTCCGCTTGTATAGCACGCTCAGTCTGACGACGTCTCGCCGGAACTCCTCCTCGTCGAAGAACCGCTTGGTTCCGAGAAATTTGAACGAGCGGAACAGGAAGGCACGGGCAAACCAGCTGGAATTGGTGGTGACGATGGCGGCGGCCAGGATCTCGTCACTGATCGCCTGATTCCCCTCGAACTTCAGCTGTCGAATCACCCTCTGCGACGGCTGTTGAGCCAGGGCAGCAGCGGTCCAGCTGATCATCGCCAGCAGGCCAAGGAGAAGACCCACCCGTCGAAACGGGACTTTGATCACCGGCACTGAAGCGAGCAGTGGGTGAGGCGCAGCTGGTGTGATCGATGCGACGGGAGGAGAATGCCGCACTCCTGGACGAGGGTTCTCGACGTGTTGGCCCATCAAGACCAGATTGACGGCATGGGGTAAGCCCGGTAGTTTGACCGCCTTACGCTGCAGTGTCAACGTTGGTGAATCGGCGCTGTCCCCTTGCCTCGCCGGTGCGCCGTTTGTGCTTGCCCTTCCCATCTGTCGCGAGGGGTCCGTCCGACTCACCATGCGCCGATTCCTACTCTCCGCCCTTCTGGTCCTGCCGGCCTGTGCTGACCAGGGGGGCGGGAAAACTCTCGACTACTATTTCAGCTACGATCCGCGATCGCTGGATCCCGCCCTGTCCACCGACGTGCCCACCGGAGAGGTCGTTACTCTTCTCTTCGACAACCTGACCCAGTTCGATGCGGATGCGCGGTTGCAACCAGGACTCGCGCGCGGCTGGGAAGCCAGCGCCGATGGCCGGGTCTACACCTTTCATCTTCGGACCAACGCCAGCTTCCATGATGGTCGTCCCGTCCGTTCCGCCGATGTCAGGGCTTCGCTGCTGCGAGCCCTCGCCCCGGGCACCACCGGCGGACGCAGCTGGCCGCTCTATCCGATTCGGGGGGCCCGGGCCTATGCCTCCGGCCAGAGCAAGGAAGTCAACGGGATCGCCACACCCGACGATTCTACGGTGGTCCTCACCCTGGAAGAGCCGCTGAACGTATTTCCCAAGCTGCTCGCCATGCCCGTAGCAGCAGTCGTGCCGAGCCCCACTCCCAAGGATTTCGATCAGAAGCCGACCGGCAGCGGTCCCTGGAAGTTCGTCTCCTGGTCTCACGACGACGCGATTGTGCTGGCCCGGAACGAGACCTACTGGGGAGGCGCTCCCCGGTCCGACAGCTTGCGCATCCGGATCATTCCTGAGCCATTGACCCAGGCTGCCGAATACGAGTCCGGCCACTTGAGCGTGGTCGAGGTCCCGATTGGGGAGACTCGGCGCTGGGAGCAGGCTCATGGCCAGGAGCTGCAGCGACGTCCCGTGATCCGGGAGTACTACGTGGCGATTAATACCACGCGAGGCCCACTCCAGGATCCCCGAGTCCGTCGGGCGCTGAATCACGCGGTCGACGTACCGACGCTGCTGAGCACCCTGTTCATGAACCGGGGTGTGCGGTCGGCCGGTTCTCTGCCTCCCGGCATTGCGGGCTACGACTCCACCCGCATGCCTTATGCCTATGATCCGGCCGAAGCCAAGCGGCTCCTGAAGGAAGCCGGCTACCCCGCGGGTTTCCCTTTGAAGCTCTGGCGCACCCAGCGGGCTGAGCTTGCTCGATTGGCACAGTCGATCCAGCAGAACCTGGCGGAGGTCGGTATCCGGGCCGAGATCGTGGAACGCGACGCCTCCAGCGCGAGAGAAGCCGTGCGCCACGGCGAAGCCGATCTTTTCCTCACCGACTGGTGGGCCGACTACCCCGACCCCGAAAACTTCAACTACCCGCTTTTCCACTCCCGCAACAAGGGACCCGGCGGGAACTACGCCTTCCTGGCCGATCCTACCCTCGACTCCATGATCACCCGAGCCCGCGCCACCACCGACAGCGCCGAAAACGTCCGACTAGCCCGCGCCATCGACGCGCGGGTCTTCGATCTGGCGCCCTGGATTTTCCTCTGGTTTCCGGTCGATGTCTGGGCCATGCAGCC
>JBJMPB010000577.1:0-7897 GCA_045803455.1 Gemmatimonadales bacterium
GTGACCGCCCGCGAGGGGCTGTCCCTGGAATTGAACGGAAATGACATCGCGGCCCGCGTGCACCGGAGTGTATGACGCGGAATAGGAGCCGTTGCCCTCGTCTTTCACATCCAAATTGGATGCGGGATTCGCTCCGTCGACGGCGACAGTGAGTTTGTTGCCGGCGTCGTTAATCGGATTGCCGAAGGCGTCCTTCAACCGGACGGTGATGGGGGTAGGCGTACCGGCGCTTCCATTCCGGACCTGGACCGAGCTCTCATCGTTCGACGGCGGGCCGGCTCGTACCACGATCTCGGACGAGCTGACGGGGGTGAATCCATCGGCAGCGAAGATGAGAGTGCGAGAGCCGACCTCGCCCCGGAGCTCCAGATCGGTGAAGGTCACCTTACCGGATGCATCGCTCTTGACCGTGGTCTTACCGCCTAGCGATCCGTCGCCGGTGGCAATCTGGGCGGTGACGCTCACACCCTCCTGAGCCAGAACTGCACCGAACGGATCCTGCAGTTGGAGCTCGGGCTGGCGCTCGAGCGGCACTCCTGCGGTGGCGACCTCAGACGGTTGCGTCACCAGGGTAAGGGCGGGCTGAGGAGCGGCTACGGCGAGAGCGGTGAATGCCACCGGCGACCCTGCCAGTCCTTCGGCCCGGGCTACAGTGCCATTGGGACCGGGACGATCACCGAGGGTTCGGGCCGTTGCCGCTCTGCCATCGGAGCCGGTCATCACCGTCTCCGGGCTCACTGCTCCGCCACCATTTGCCTGCCAGGCCACCTCGACTCCGAACACACCATTGCCATAGCGGTCCACCGCTTTGACCGATAGTGAATCGGGCAGCAGGGTACTTACCTCGGCGCTCTGGGCATCGCCGCCGGCGATGGTGAGCGACTCAGGGCTTTCGGGGTCGGCCGCCACGTGGAAGGTGGCAACGGCATTGGATTCGGGAACGATCTCCGCGGTTGCCTTTACCATCTGATCGCCCGCGGTGGTGCTCAAGGTGTAGTGGACGGCGGCGTTGCCCTGAGGATCAGTCTGGACCGGCTCCGCGGGGTCGATCACGGCGCCTGGAGGAGGCACGAAGGTGACCTCGACCCCAGGCACCGGCCGCCCCGCCGGATCGGTCACCTGGGCAACCAGAGACTCGGTCAGCGGCTGGCCCACCGTGGCTCGAACGTTCTCCCCCTGTACTGGCGCAATGCGCGCGGGCTCGCCATCGCGCGGAAGGAGCAGATCGTCTCCACCGCAGGCGGCGACGAGAAGCATGACGAACAGAGGGACGGCTGAGAGGAGCGGGACACTCCGGGGGGAATCAGTCCTTCCCGTGCCCATCGCGTTCATGGATCTCGAAGACGACGCTGTCGATGCTGGGTAAGCCATCTGAGCTGGCACGCAGCCGATACTGACCTTCCTTGTCGATGTTGAGATCATCGAAAGTGGCAATGCCCGAGCGAGTCTTCTTCCGCTCGTGGCCGTGGAGCTTTCCACCATTGTCGCCGAGTAACTCAAGCTTAATCTCGAACTCTCCCTGAGTCACCACTTGGCCGTTCTGATCCAGCACGGCAACCTGGACTGCCGGATCCACCCTCTTGCCCTTCTCCGTGTCACTGGGCTGAACCCGGAAGTCGAGCCGGGCGGGCCCGGCACTGCCTCCACCACCACCGTCTCCACCTCCCCCTCCGTCACCACCCCCACCCCCACCGCTGCCGCCGCCGCCGTCACTTCCGCGGCTGCTTGCCACGGCCCGGAAGGTCACGAATCCGATGCCAGAGACCACAGCGTTCAGCGTGTTCACTCCGGGATTGGCGCCGAGGGTCCAGCGCACCTGCGCTTCACCATTGTCATTGGTAGTGCTGGTGGTGGCGCTCACGGTTCCCCCACCCGAGCCAATCACCCAGGTTACGGCTCGGTTGGAGACTGCATTTCCGTTCTCATCCTCGAGCCGGACAACGAGTGGTTGGCTCAGCTCCTGGTTCGGTGCGGCGGATTGATTGTTTCCCGAGACCAGAATCAGCCGGCGCGGGCCTCCCGGAGCAGCCCTGGCGGTGAAGGAGACGGGAGAACCCTCCAGACCATCGCTGGAGGCGGTGGCGGTCTGACTGCCGACGGATGAGGCAAGGGTCCACACCGTCGCCGCCTTGCCGTCGGGACCGGTGGTTGTGGTGCCCGGATCTACGCTGCCGTCTTGGGCGGTCCAGTCCACCGGAACACCCTCGACCGGATTACCGAACTGGTCGGTGATCAGCACCTCGAGCGGATCAGCGAGCTCCGATCCTACCGGCCCTTCCTGAGTGTTGCCGCCGGCTTCCTCGATTCGACCGGCATCTGCCGGGTGGGCCGCCGCCTGGAAGGTGGCCGACAACTCTTCGTTTCCGTCAACGCTGGCAGTGAGAGACTGTCCGCCGGCCGCGGGCCCCAGCACCCATTCGGCCTGGGCCACGCCATCGGAGTTGGTGGTTGCGGCTTCCGGCCGAACGAGAGCACCCTGAGCGTCCTGGCCGGGGGTGAAGGCGACCCGCTGGCCGGCCACCGGACCACCCCGTTGGTCCACGATCCGGACGATGACTGAATCCGGGAGGGGGGCTCCCACGGCTCCAGTTTGCTCATCGCCCTTGATCTTGGTGATCGTGGCGGGACGGGACTCACTCGGCAGGAGAAGGTCCGATCCACCGCAGTGCGCGAGCAGGGCGAGAACACCGATGATGGCGCCGGTTCTTCCGAGACGGACGAGCTGGTGCATGAGGGCCTGGGCAAAAGCGAAAACCGCGCGATAGGCTAGGTTATCGCGCGGTGGGCCAGGCTGATATGAGGTGGATCACAGGGTCGTGCGGGTCGAGCTTATTGAACCGTAATGCTCACCGTAGTTCTGGCCGTCGAGTTGCCATCACTCACGTCATAGGTGAAGGTATCCACCGTGCCGGAGACTCCACCGGGGAAGTAGGTGAAGGATCCATCGCTGTTCAATGTGACTATGCCCTGCGCCGGATTATCAACAAGTTGTGCCGTGAGTGAGCCGCCCTCGGGATCGGTGTCATTGGCCAACACGCCAGGCGCGGCCACATTCAGCACCTGACCAAATTGAGTCGAGTAGGCATCGGCAACGGCAACAGGTGGCTGGTTTGGCGGCGGGGGCGCGTTCACAGTGTGCGAGGTCGTCGCCGAGCTCGAGGCGAAGGTGTTGCTCCCCTTGTAGGTCGCCGTGATATCGCCCGATGCCGTAGGTGAGACCTGACAGCTACCCTGCGGCGCGGCAACCGTGCACGAAGGCGAGCCACTGGCTGTGATCTCCACGTCGCCACTGGGCGTTCCGCCCGGCGAGGACACAGTGACGCTCACCGTGACCGGCTGACCCGAGTTGGAAGGATCGGGATCGTCACCCGTAATTGTGATCGTCGTCGCAACCTTCTCCACCTCAATCTTGCTCGACGTGGCAGAGCGGAAGCCGTCGGCCGCGAAGATCAGCTTGTGCGTACCACTGCCGCCGCTGATGCTCAGATCACCGAATTGAGCCCGGCCGTTTCCGTCGGTGGCAATGGTTTTCGTTCCGTTGAGCTGGCCGTTGCCTTGGGAGAGACCCACCGTGATCTCCACTCCCGGTACCGCCACGTCGTGTCCCTGCCCATCCCTGACCTGCACTACCGGAGCCGGGCTCAGGGTGGCACCCGATGTAACTGACGAGGGCGGCTGGGTGATAACGGCAAGGGTGGACGGAGTTCCGGTCCCGGTTCCGTTTGCACGGAACGCGGCAGGGGTAAGCCCGGACACCACCGCGTTCAACGTGTTGGTCCCTGGATTCGGTCCCAGCGTCCATTCGGTGCTGGCCTGGCCATTCGCGTCGGTGTTGCTGGTCTCAGGATTGGCGCTTCCGCCGCCATCGCCCACGACCCAGCTCACCGGTTGGTTGGCAATCGGATTTCCGCCCTGATCCAGAAGCTGAACCACCAGGGGCTGAGGCAACTTCGATCCCGCGGGCGCCTCCTGATTGTTCCCGGAGACAATGTTTACCGCGTTGGCGTTGCCGGCAGTGGCGTGGTGGGTGAAAGTCACCGGCGAGCCCACCAGCTGTCCGGCTGACGCGACGGTCTGCTGATCACCGGCGGCCGGTCCGAGGATGCGGGTGACGAATGTCTGGCCGTTGTCTCCCGTGACGGTGGATTCCTCACTGACAGTGCCGCCGCCCTGGGCCGCCCACGTCACAGTTATTCCCGAAATGGGGTTGCCGAAAACATCGGTTACCGCCACTACGAGAGAGTCCGGCAGCTCGGTTCCGACCGGGGCGGATTGGTTGTCGCCGAATACGAGGGCAAGAATATTCGCATCGGCCGGCACAGCGGTGGCCGAAAAGTCGTCCTTGATCGCTGCACTCCCCTCATCCTGATGCACCCGGGCCTCCCCGGTCAGCGTACCGATCTGGGGGCCCAACGTGATCCGGGTACCCGCAAGCCCTTGAGCGTCGGTGACTCCGCTCGTCGGGGACAGCGAGCCGCCCCTGGCTTCCACCAGCACGAAGTCAACTGTCACTCCGGCCACCGGCCGTCCCTGGCTATCACTCACCTTCACAATGAGCGAATCCAGCGGCGAACTCACCCGGGCTTGCTGTGCGTTTCCGCTCACGATTTCGATCCGTGCCGGCGCACCCTCACTGGGCAACGTGAGGTTGTCGTCGCTGCACGCGAAGACCAGCGGAAGTCCGGCGACCGCGAGGGCCGAGAGCTTGAAGGCGTTCACTACCCGTCCTTGAGCAGGTTCGAATACCCGACGCCACAATGGCGCCATGCGAAGGCGAGGGGGCAGTCTATTTCCGCAGGCCCTCAGAGAAAAGGGCCTGGCTCACACCAGGCTTCTAAGTTCTGTAATTGAGGGAACCTGCGGATGGGGCAAGCAGCTTACATGCCCGGGCCCCCGGGCGGGACCGCAATCTAAGTCTCTATCTCAGGCGGGGTTGAAACGGGTAAGCCAGAGGTTGTAGCGGCAGCGCCACGCCAACCTCAACCACCGTTGCCTCAGAAGAGGACGTTGGCCTTGAAGGTTACCCCGCCGGCCACACCCTCGACCGTGGCGGTGAGCTTGTGGATGCCGATCCGGTCACCCAGAGTCCATAGGGTGGTGGCCTTACCCTCCAAATCCGTTTCAGAGATCCCCGGGCTGGCGTTGCCCTCACCGGCAATCACCTGCCAGGTAATGGGCTTCCCGGGCACCGGGTTGCCGTAGCGGTCAGTCACCTGGACCACCGGGGCGGTCTGAACCATCTGTTCCCGCCGCCCAGGCTGATCTAGAGGGGTTCGCGCCGCCAGAGCCACCGGGGTGCCCGCTCCCGCCACCGCATGAAATTCGGCGACCTTATTCTCACCCTCCACCCCGCTCAGTCCGGCTACAACCGTGTACCGGCCCGGAACCGTTCCAAGGGTCCAGTAAGAGACCGCCTCACCAGCGGAGTTGGTGGTGGCCGATGCCGGATCTACCGTACCTCCCGCGGGGTCTGCGAGCTCGAAGGCAACCGTGAGGCCGCTTACTCCCTGCTGCTCCTGATTTAGAACCTGAACAATCAGTGCACCGCGCAGCCTCTCCCCCACTGTGCCCTGCTGCTCGTCCCCGTTCACTTTGGTCAGTGCAATGCTTTCAGCCGCACTGCCTGGAGAATCGGGCAGGACCAGGTCACTTCCGCATCCAAAGAGCCCGAGCGAGATGAGGACAAGACTCGGTCGCACGATTATTGAAGTCGTGTGGAACATAGGCTCACACTGTCTGGATGTACGCCGACCCGGCTGGAGTCGGTCAAGAGGGGGGTATAACAGAATAGCCCCCTGAAAACCAATTCGGTAGTGTCTCCCTGACGCTTCTTTGCTGCCATCACCCACCTTCTAAGCCACCATTAGGTTTGGAAAGCCGCTGCCGCACTTCCTCTCGCAAGGGCCGGACCACTTTCATGGCGCTGCGCTCCCGCTCTGTTCTGGTGGCCGGATTTCTCCTGGTGGCAGCGGTGTGCGCCCGGCTCGGAATCTGGCAGGTTCACCGCCTGCGCGAGAGACGAGCGGCCAACGCTGTCGCGCAGGCTGCTAGAGCTGCGCCGGCGGTGCAGGTGGATAGCTTTGGCCTGGACAGCAGCCTGATCAATCGCCGGGTCGTCGTGCGGGGCACATATGATCACGACCATGACATCATTCTTCGCGGCCGGGGATACGGAGGGGTGCCTGGGGTGGAGATCGTGTCTCCCCTGCTGCAGCCGTCCGGAATGGCGCTGTTAGTCAACCGCGGGTTCGTACCCGCTCCCGATGCGGTTACGGTCGACAGGAGCACACTCGCGGAGCTCGGCACTGTGACCGTCCAGGGGATTGCCCTGCCCCTCGACTCGGCCGGCGGGGCTCCGTTGCGACGGGGCAACGAAACGACCTGGGCACGGCTCGACCGGAGAGCCATTGCCCAGTGGCTTCCCTACCCGATCGAGCCGCTTTATGTGCGGCAGACGCCCGACAGCGCCCTACCCCGTTTTCCCCGGAGACTCGATCCGCCGCCGCTCGACGATGGGCCGCACCTCAGCTACGCCATTCAGTGGTTCGCGTTCTCGATTATTGCCCTGGTCTTCGCCATGATCATGGCCGTCAAGCCTTGGGGCGAACACCATCCAGCTCCTCGATAGTCTTGGTGGATGGCTGCCGGGTCTTCCGCAGGCGTGCGGCGGTGGCTTCAGCCCCGCGCAAGGCGCGAAGCAGGTTGCCACCGGCGAGTTTCTTGAGATCGGCATCGCTCCAGCCCCGCCGAATGAGCTCGGCGAAGAGCTGCGGGAACTTCGATACGTCTTCCAGTCCTTCGGGCACGGTGTCGATCCCGTCAAAGTCACTGCCGATCCCCACATGGTCCACACCAGCCACCTGTCGCACGTGCTCGATGTGGTCGGCGACCTGTTTGAGGCTGGCCCGGGGCTGAGGATGCGCGCTCTTCCATTCATCAGCCAGCCGGCGCTGCTCGCTGGTATCGCTCACCGTTGCCTTCCACCGGTCCCATTCCCGCTGGTACTGGGTATCCCACGCCGCCGCTTCCGGAGAGACGAACGCAGGCACGAAGGTGACCATCACCACCCCACCGTTCCTGGGCAGTCGGGCCAGAATAGAGTCCGGCACGTTACGCGGATGCTCGGTGAGCGCTCTGGCCGCCGAGTGCGAGAAGATGACTGGGGCCTCGCTCACGTTCAGCGCATCGCTCATCACTGAAGGGGCGACGTGCGAGAGATCCACCAGCATCCCGAGACGGTTCATCTCCCGCACTACTTCCTTGCCGAACTCCGTGAGCCCGTCGTGCCGGGCGGTATCCAGGGCCGCATCGGCCCAATCCAGCGTGACATTGTGGGTGAGCGTCATGTACCGCGCCCCCAGCTCGTAGTACGATCGCAGCGCACCCAGGGAGTTCTCGATGGCGTGACCGCCTTCCATGCCCAGCAGTGAGGCAAGGCGGCCGCGCTTGAAGTCGCGCTCGATATCGTCGGCCGTGAGGGCCAGCGCCAGCCGGTCGGGATAACGGGCGATCATCCGTCGGGCGATGTCGAACTGCTCCAGCTGCACCCGCGCGAAGCCGCTGTCCTTGATCTCACCCGGGATGTAGATCGACCAGAACTGCGCCGCGACCTTTCCCTCCTTGAGGCGGGGCAGGTCGGTCTGTTTCGGCGCCGGACGGCGAATGTCGTAGGCTGCCACATCGCGGGGAGCATCTTTTGCCTCCCGGATTTCCCAGGGCAGGTCGTTGTGGCCATCGATCAAGGGGGCTGAACCGAGAAGCTTCCGGGCATGCTCGAGGGCAGGATCTGAGGACTGGGCGGCCACGGAGGAAGCCATGGTTAAAAGAAAGAGCGTGAGTGGAAACAGCATACAGCGTGGGGGGAAAAACGTGAGCGGGGACTGCATAGAGCGTGAGC
>JBJMPB010000608.1:0-2581 GCA_045803455.1 Gemmatimonadales bacterium
TCAGCCGGATACAGGGCGACACCGACTGTCGCCCCGACCTCAACCAGTGTCTGTCCCCATTCGGCCGGCGTGCGGAGGTGCGCGATGATGTCCTCGCCGAAATTCATCAATTCGTCAGTGCCGGATACCTTCGGCAGGAAAATTGCAAATTCGTCGCCTCCCAGTCTCGCGGCAGCTGCGCCTTTCGGCAATAGCGACCGGAGCCGATCGGCGGCCTCGCACAACACCCGATCCCCTGCCGCATGCCCATGCAAATCGTTGACGAGCTTAAATCGATCCAAATCGATCACGAGCACCGCGTGCACCTGGTCGACCTCGGCGCGACGCAGCGTTTGCTCAATCGTCTCCTTGAGCAGTCGGCGGTTGGCCAATCCGGTCAAGGGATCATGGCGGGCGAGGGACGCTGCTTCTTGTTCTGCGGCATCACGCGCGTCCATCGCACGCCGAAGCTTCAGCGATTTGTGAACGCTTGCGGCGACAATTCCAAAGCTCATGCAAAAACCGAACATCACCACATCCGACAGGCCGTACGAAACAATGTAGACCCCGGCACTGTCGAACAGGTGGAGATGATGACCGGCGAGCCAAATACACTCAGCGATCATCAAAAGGCACAGCGTATCGTAAAGTTCGCTCTTCTTCCAGGACGTTCTCTGCTTCTGTGCCATGCCTATCTCCGATAGATATGAGATAGGGTCGCTCTTTATAGCTTTCCGTCACGTAAATTTAGATCGGGAAGTATTGACAATGGTAAGCCAGAACCAGGTTTATACATCGGATGGTGAGCAGATCTTTAAAAAATGGTTGCGTCTCTCATTAAGACTACCCCGACCTGATTCTGACCGCGACAGCAGCCATTCGGTCCGGTCCGGTGTTTCCTCGACGATCAGCCAAACTCGGGCGTGACGGTTCGTTCTCGCGTGACGCGCAGACGCGCTCGACGGCCCTGAAACGCTCACGACCGCTAAATATTCTCGACATTCACCGTTAGTGGAAGAGTGCTGAGACTTCGGCAGCGGCATCTTGTGCCGGGACGGGTGTGAAGTAGACCCAGCCGAGTTCGGTGTCGCTTTCGCGTTTGACGAAACGGTAGCCGGTCTGGTTCCAGGCCAGGACGGTGGGGCGGAGGTTGTCGAGGATGAAGTCGCCCTGGGTGGTGCGGACCATCAGGACGGCGTGGCCTTCGCCCTGGCTGTTGAGAACCACGGTCATGCGCAGCGCGCGCCGCGGCAGTCCCGCCTCGACCAGCAGCTTGCGCTTCAACAGCTGGTAATCCTCACAATCGCCTGCGCCGTCGCTGGGAATGTTCCACCGGTCGACGAGCTGCCAGTGCGCCAGGTCGGTGATCGGGGTCAGGGTGCGGTTGACATGCCGGTTGACGGCCTCGATCAGCTCGACGGTCTCGCGGTTCAAGGGGATTTGCGCCGGTTCGGCCTGGTCGACCGCGCATTCCGCCGGCTCCTGCGTGCAAAAGCCGATCCAGGCGGGGAGGGGCGCCGCCGCTCCGGCGACCGGCAGGTGCGAGGCGGCCTCGGCCGGGGCGGCCAGGACGGCGATCGCGGCGGCAGCTGCCCAGAAAGACCTCGTCATCACCGCCTCCAAGCGGGGGGCGGGACGACCCCGCCGACCTCTGGAATGGGTTTTACCGCTGCGGTGCCGGCGCCGACTGTAGCCCGGATCACACTGGCCGGTGCGGGTGCGTGCGACCGCCCCCGTGCGGGAGCGGGCGAGGGCTTGGCTGTGCGGCCAGGGCTGGGCCAGGGCTGAGGGCTGCGGTCAGGCGAGGGCGAGTGGTTGGGAACGGGCACTCAGGACTGCCTGGCGGACGTCCTGGCCGGGGAAGGAGACCGGGCGAGGGCCGCGGCCATAGACGGTGATGGCATCGGCAACGAGCAAAAGGGCGAAGAGGGCCAGCATCCGGGCGGACGGGAGGGAGTTCGACAGGGGGGAGAGGGTGGCTGGCATGGGCTCGGCTCCGGATGCGGCGACCCTGCGCCTGATCCAGCCGGCGGACTGTCATGCACATCACAGAAGCGAACGGCCATTGCGGAAGCTGATCGGCAGCTCGTCAGGCCCCGATCTCGCATGCCAAACAGACAGGCCCGACCGGGAGCTGGGCCTGTCCGAGTCTCAATATGCCATCATCAGGGCAACGATGGTCGAGGTAACGTTCATCGCGACCACCAGGCCCGCCAGGACCAGAGCGGCAGGTATTCTGGTCTGGTCCAACTGAACCGCGATCGAGTTCCCAGGGCGCCTCATCCTCATCTCCTTTAGGGCGGGTGTTCCCGCCATGGGGGCACACCGTAGGCCAGCGGGCTCAGGCTCCGTGAGCCGGATCACAGAGTGATGGCTGCCACTGCC
Source organism: Gemmatimonadales bacterium (assembly GCA_045803455.1). Classification (GTDB taxonomy): domain Bacteria; phylum Gemmatimonadota; class Gemmatimonadetes; order Gemmatimonadales; family GWC2-71-9; genus CAVVWJ01. The sequence continues at coordinate 2,365 of JBJMPB010000608.1, forward strand.
TTGCATCGGGCAATCCTGGTCTAGTCGCCGTCGAGCCCGTGCTGGCGCAGCAGGCGGTCGATGTCCTGCTGGAGCTTGCCGAGATCGGGCATCTTGACATCGGGCATTTTGGGCATGTCGGTGGGGTTGGTGCTCTGGACGACGACGGAGTGGTTGCCGCCGCTGTGTTGCTCGATGCGGGTATAGCCGGGCCTTTTTTCCACATGCCTGGTCACCG